>NZ_JADMJK010000043.1 GCF_018780625.1 Polaromonas sp.
CATCGTCGGGCGGACAGGCTCCTTGTTCAAGATGACTTTGCCACCCGCTTACGTTCAGGCGGATTCGTGATGGCAGCAACCCCGGCAACCAAAGTTTGCCGTTTGACATCGTGTTTGCCGATAAGAAGACCAATCTGACGGGACTGCAGCTGGCCGATTTGGTGGCGCGTCCATTAGGGGTGAACTACTTGCGGCCCGCCCAGGCGAACCAGGCGTTTGAGCTATTGAAGCGCAAGTTTTACTGCGATGGTGGGCGAACCCGGGTAGGCATGGGTTATGAAAACGTGGGGTTGATGATTTACCCACCCCAGAAAGCGAAAAGCCCCGATGAACCCACCGAGGCTATAACGCCGACCAGGAACCCCCAATCCACTTGAGCGTTATCTTAACCTAAGCGCGTGCAACAAGTAAAATTTTAGCCTCGTAGTCACTATGTTTTTGATAGCTAATTGATCAAATTCCACGTGGCCTACGTGCTGATTAGATTCTAAACGTTGAGGCCGGCCGAATGATTTTTGGCCAGTTTTTCCCCCTATTCAAGGGGGCGCTCGCGGCGACGCTTAATATGAAACAACTCTTTAACATCACCGGCATACATTCAAGAGTCCTTTCATACCGTGCAACGCACAACGAGCACATAAAACTTGACGCCTGAGAGGGCATCGCGAGCGCCATGACCGAAGACCAACTCGAACAGGAAACCCTGGCCTGGCTGCAAGACGTGGGCTACCGCCACGCCTACGGTCCCGAAATGGCGCCCGACGGCCGGGCGTCTGAACGCGACAACTTCCGGCAGGTGCTGCTGACAGGAAGGCTACGCGCGGCGATGGAGCGGCTGAACCCCGGTGTTCCGCCAGCGGCGCGGGACGATGCGCTCAAGCAGGTGCTGGACCTGGGCATTCCGGCGCTGTTGCCCGCCAACCGGCATTTCCACCGCCTGCTGGTGGCGGGCGTGCCGGTGCAGTACCAGACCCATGACGAAAGGGGCGGCGAGACGCGCGGCGACTTCGTGCGGCTGGTCGACTGGGCCGAGCCGGCGCGCAACGACTGGCTGGCGGTCAACCAGTTTTCGATTCGCGGCCCCAGGCACACGCGCCGGCCCGACATCATTTTGTTCATCAACGGCTTGCCGCTGGTGCTGATTGAGTTGAAGAACCCGGCTGAGCTGAATGCTGATGTGTGGAAGGCGTTTGACCAGATTCAGACCTACAAAGAGCAGATTCCCGATGTGTTCCAGACCAACGAGGTGCTGGTGATTTCGGACGGCACCGAGGCGCTGCTGGGCTCGCTCTCAAGCGACGCCGAGCGCTTCATGGCCTGGCGCACGATTGACGGCCTCACGCTGGACCCGCTGGGCGCGTTCAACGAGTTGCAGACGCTGGTGCGCGGCGTGCTGGCGCCCGCGTATCTGCTCGACTACCTGCGCTACTTCGTGCTGTTCGAGGACGACGGCACGCTGGTCAAGAAGATCGCCGGCTACCACCAGTTTCATGCGGTGCGGCTGGCGATTGGCCAGGTGGTCCAGGCGTCGCGCCCCGGCGGCAGCCAGAAAGGCGGCGTGGTCTGGCACACGCAGGGCAGCGGCAAGAGCATCACCATGACCTGCTTTGCCGCCCGCGTGATGCGGGAGCCGGCGATGGAAAACCCGACCCTGGTGGTGATTACCGACCGCAACGACCTGGACGGCCAGCTGTTTGGCGTGTTCAGCCTGGCGCAGGATTTGCTGCGCGAGCAGCCGGTGCAGGCGCGCACGCGGCAGGAATTGCGCACGCTGCTGGCGAAGCGGCCTTCGGGCGGCATCGTGTTTGCGACCATCCAGAAGTTCATGCCGGGGGAGGACGAAGACAGCTTTCCGACCCTGTCGGAGCGGCACAATATCGTGGTGATCGCCGACGAGGCGCACCGCACGCAATATGGCTTTGAGGCCAAGCTGAAAACCCGTAATTCAGCATCAAAAATGGCTTTAGCCCAAGCAGGTCGGGCGCTAATCGCTATGAATGGCGTAGCAACCGGCGATGGCCTGGCTACGGCCCACCGCGCCGAGTTGGCGCGGCCCGGGTACGCCGTGGAGCGCTACCAGTCCGGCTACGCGCAGCACCTGCGCGACGCGCTGCCCAATGCCACGTTTGTGGCGTTTACTGGCACGCCGGTCGCCAGCGCCGACCGCGACACGCGCGCCGTGTTTGGCGACTACATCCATGTGTATGACATGCAGCAGGCCAAGGAAGACGGCGCCACGGTGGCGATTTATTACGAGTCGCGGCTGGCCCGGCTGAGCCTGAAGGACGCGGACCTGGCGCAGCTTGATGAAGACGTGGACGAGCTGGCCGAAGACGACGAGGAAAGCCAGCAGGCCCGGCTAAAAAGCCGATGGGCCGCGCTGGAAAAGGTGGTGGGCGCCGAGCCGCGCGTGGCCAGCGTGGCCGCCGACCTGGTGGCGCACTTTGAGCAGCGCAACACCGCGCAGACCGGCAAGGCCATGGTGGTGACCATGAGCCGCGACATTTGCGTACACCTGTACAACGAGATCGTGCGGCTGCGGCCCGGCTGGCATGACGCCGACCCGGCGCTGGGCGCCATCAAGATCGTCATGACCGGCAGCGCCAGCGACAAGGCTTTGTTGCGACCGCACATCTACAGCCCGCAGACCCGGAAGCGGCTGGAAAAGCGCTTCAAGGACCCGGCCGACTCGCTGCGGCTGGTGATCGTGCGCGACATGTGGCTGACTGGCTTTGACGCGCCCTGCGTGCACACCCTGTATGTGGACAAGCCCATGAAGGGCCACAACCTGATGCAGGCGATTGCCCGCGTCAACCGCGTGTTCAGGGACAAGCAGGGCGGCCTGGTGGTCGACTACATCGGCATTGGCAACGAGCTGAAGGCGGCGATGCGTGAATACACCGCCAGCAAAGGCCGGGGCCGGCCGACGGTGGATGCGCACGAGGCGTTCAGCGTGCTGCTGGAAAAAATCGACGTGCTGCGCGCCATGCTGCACGGCTTTGACTACAGCGGATTTTTGACTGGCGGGCACAGGGTGCTGGCCGGCGCGGCCAACCATGTGCTGGGCCTCAAAACCGGCCCACGCGCGACGGCAAGAAGCGCTTTGCCGACACGGCGCTGGCCATGAGCAAAGCCTTCACCCTGTGCTGCACGCTGGACGAGGCAAAGGCGGTGCGCGAGGAAGTGGCTTTTTTGCAGGGCGTGAAAGTCATCCTGACGAAGAAGGATTTCAGCGGCCAAAAGCGTACCGATGAAACGCGCGAGCTGGCGATTCGCCAGATCATCAGCCAGGCCGTGGTGTCTGAGCGGGTGGTCGATATTTTTGACGCGGTGGGGCTGGACAAGCCCAACATCGGCCTGCTGGACGACGAATTTCTGGCCCAGGTGCAAAAGTTGCCCGAGAAAAATCTGGCGGTGGAGTTGCTGGAGCGGCTGCTTGAAGGCGAGATCAAAAGCCGCTTTGCCAGCAATGTGGTGCAGGACCGAAAGTTCTCCGAGATGCTGGCCAGCGTGATCGCCCGCTACCAGAACCGCTCGATTGAAACCGCGCAGGTGATGGAAGAACTGGTGGACATGGCCAAAAAGTTCCGCGAAGCGGCTGCGCGCGGGGAAACGCTGGGCCTGTCGGAGGACGAGGTGCGCTTTTACGACGCGCTGGCCAACAACGAATCGGCCGTGCGTGAACTGACCGATGAAACCCTGAAGAAAATCGCCCACGAACTGACGCAAAGCCTGCGGCAGAACCTGGGCGTGGACTGGTCGGAACGGGAAAGCGTGCGCGCCCGGCTGCGGCTGATGGTGAAGCGCATCTTGCGCAAATACAAGTACCCGCCGGACTTGCAGGATGCGGCGGTGGAACTGGTGCTGGCGCAGGCACAGGCGCTGGGCGAAAGCTGGGAGGCTTAGGCGCGCGGCCGCCCGGCTTCGCGGGAATGACAGGCAGGGATGGATGGTTTTTCCGGCTCTTTTCAGGCTTCAGGCACTTTCACGCTCGATGATCTGAAAGCCCAGGTCAATCACCTCGGGGTGGGGCACTTCTGCCGTGGCGGCGCCGTTCAAGCGCTGCAGCAGCACTTGCGCGGCCCGGCAGCCGAGTTCCCGCGACTGCACCCGCACGGTGGTGAGCGCCGGCACGCAGGCGGCGGCAATCGCCAGGTCTGAAAAGCCGACCACCGCCATGTCCTGCGGCACGCGCAGGCCACGGCGGTGGCATTCGAACAAGGCGCCCACGCCCAGCGTGTCGTTGCTGCAAAACACGGCCTGCAGCTGCGGGTTCAGCGCCAGCAATTCGGCCAGGCTCCGGGCGCCGTCTTCAATGGTGGAGGGCGGTGTAATCGGGGTCGCGGCTGTCACGCCCAGGCCCTCGGCCGTCAGGCGCTGGCGCAGCCCCTGCATGCGTTTGTCGGAGCGCACCTCTTCGGCACCAATGAACCCGATCTGCCGATGGCCGCACTGCAGCAGGTAGCCGGCTACCGCCTCGCCAATCAAGATATTTGAAAAACCCACCACCGTGTCGATCGGGTCGTCGGTCAGGTCCCAGATTTCGACCACCGGCAGGCGCAGGCGGCGCAGCCGTTCGCGCACTGAAGGCGCATGCACCACGCCGGTCAGCACCAGCCCGTCCACCTTGCGGCCCAGGAAGGCATCGACCAGGCCGGCTTCCTGGTCAACGTGATAGCCCGATTGCCCCAGCATCAGCTGGTAGCCGGCCGCACCCAGCGTTTCGGCCAGGCCGTCCATGGCGTCGGCAAACCAGGAATTGCACAGCGTGGGCACGATGGCGCCGATGATCCGGGAGCGCTTAGACGCCAGGCTGCCGGCCGTGAGGTTGGGCACGTAGCCCAGGCGCTCGATGGCGGCGCGCACGGCAGCGCGCGTGGCGGGCGACACCTTGTCGGGGTGGCTGAGCGCGCGCGAGACGGTGACGCGCGCCACGCCGGCTTCGCGTGCCACGTCTTCCATGCGGCTGATGTTCAGGGGAGGATTCAAGATGCCTTGATCCTACCGCCCAAAGGCCTTCTGCAGGAGCACCGCCGGGACTTTCAGTGCAGGACACCATGCCAGGCCCGTGGCGTTTAACCGTGCGCCCGGCGACGAAATTGTCCCTGGACTGCTGCTTTATTGGGACTTGATGCCGGCAGTCTTGATCACCTGGGTCCAGCGGGCTTCCTCGCTCTTGACAAAGGCGGCGTAGGGCTTGGCGCCTTGCTGCGGCACGACAAACCCTTGGGACTCCAGGCGCTGCCTGACGGACGGTGAGTTCATGGCCTGCACCATGGCGGCTTCGAGCTTGTCGATGATGGCCTGCGGCGTGCCCGTGGGCGCTGACAGGCCGGACCATGACAGCGCTTCAAAACCCTTGTAGCCCGACTCAGCGATGGTCGGCACGTCGGGATAAAGCGGATTGCGCTGGGCGCTGCTGACCGCCAGTGGGCGCAGTTTGCCGGCCTTGACGTGCTGCAGCGCCACATCCTGGTTGATGAACATCAGCTTGATCGTGCCGCCCAAAATGTCGGTCATCATCGGGCCGCCGCCACGGTAGGGAATGCCCAGCATGAAGATGCCGGCGGTCTGCTTGAACTGCTCCATCGCCATGTGGCCAGAAGCGGCCGGGGTGTAGCCGTAGTCCAGCTTGCCGGGGTTGGCCTTGGCGTGGTCGACCAGGTCCTTGAGCGTCTTGAATGGCGTGCTCGGGTGCACTACCAGTACGTTGGGGCCGGAGTGGACCTGCGAGATGTGGATGAAGTCGGTATTGGAGTTGTACTTGGGCAAAGGCTCCAGACCGTGGGCCACGGCGCTCTGGCCCACGCCGGTCTGAATCAATGTGTAGCCATCGGGCGCGGCCTTGGCGCCCCGCTCGGTGCCGATCACGCCGCCGGCGCCGCCGACGTTCTCGACGATGAAGGGCTGCTTGAGGATCTTGCCCAGTTCCTCGGCCAGGAGTCGGCCCATCACGTCGCTGGTGCCGCCGGCCGGAAACGGCACGATGATCTTGACCGGCTTGCTCGGGTAGTCGGACTGGGCCAGGGCTGAACCGCTGGTAGCTATGAAACCAATGGCTGCACAGGTAATGGTAGCGAGGGCTAAGCGTCTATTTGACATGAATTTGTCTCCTGTTGATGTGTGGTTGAACGTGGTTGAGCGGGGTGAAACTCGGGGGTAGGGTGCTTCAGCGTCCTTTGGCTTGGCGCCAAGCGGCGAAATCGTCCTTGGATTGCTGCTGGGTAGGCGGATACAGCCCGATGATGGGTCGGCCCTTGAGCACTTCCTCGGTCACGAAGTCTTCGAACGCGGTCATTTCCACCGCCTCGTCGGCAATCTCGTCGGCGAGGTGTGCCGGAATCACGAACACGCCCTCCTTGTCGCCCACGATCACATCGCCCGGGAACACCGCCACATCGCCGCAGCCAATCGGCACGTTGATGTCCAGCGCCTGGTGCAGCGTCAGGTTGGTCGGGGCCGAAGGGCGCTGGTGGTAGGTGGGGAAGGGCATGGCGGCCAGATCGGGCGAATCGCGAAAACCGCCGTCGGTGACGATGCCGGCGGCGCCGCGCACCATCAGGCGCGAAATCAGGATGGAGCCGGCCGAGGCGGCGCGCGCATCCTTGCGGCTGTCGATTACCATGACGGCGCCTTCGGGGCACTGCTCGACGGCGACGCGCTGGGGATGCCTGGGGTCCTGGAACACGCTGATCGGGTTCAGGTCTTCACGCGCCGGAATGTAGCGCAGCGTGAAGGCCTCGCCGACCATGGTCGGCAGGCTGGGGTTGACCGGGTGCACATCCTGGATGAACTGGTTGCGCAGGCCGCGCTTGAAGAGGGCCGTGCACAGCGTGGCGGTGCTGACGGTCTTGAGCTTGTCGCGGGTGGAGGGGCTAAGAGGCATGAAGGTCTTTCGTTTGTTGGGATGAGGTCAAAAATAACTTTCCTGTGTCATACCCGCGAAGGCGGGTATCCAGACTCGGTTGAATGTTTCAGCCCGTGTCGCTGGATTCCCGCCTTCGCGGGAATGACGAACGGGAAGTGCTTGCTTTGCACATCCTCAGTAAATGTCCGGCTCGCCGATGGGCGCGCCGAACGAGGTTTCAAGAAAATCAAAGTCGCAGCCGGTGTCGGCCTGCTGGATGTGGCGCGCGCTCATCCAGCCGTAGCCGCGCTCGAAGCGCTTGGGCGGCGCTGTCCAGGCGGCGCGGCGCAGCGCCAGTTCGTCGTCGCTGACTTCCAGGTGGATGCGCCGCGCCGGCACATCGACGGTGATCAGGTCGCCGGTCCTGACCAGCGCCAGCGGGCCGCCGATGTAGGCTTCGGGCGCGACGTGCAGGATGCAGGCGCCGTAGCTGGTGCCGCTCATGCGGGCGTCCGAGATGCGCAGCATGTCCTTGACGCCCTGCTTGACCAGCTTGAGCGGAATCGGCAACATGCCCCATTCGGGCATGCCGGGGCCGCCCTGGGGGCCGGCGTTGCGCAAGATCAGGATGTGGTCGGCGGTCACGTCGAGGTTCTCGTCATCCACGGCGGCCTTCATCGACGGGTAGTCGTCGAACACCAGCGCCGGGCCGGTGTGCTGGAAGAACTGCGGCGCGCAGGCGCTGGGCTTGATGACGCAGCCATCGGGCGCCAGGTTGCCGCGCAGCACGGCCAGCGCGCCTTCGGCATAAATCGGGTTGCTCAGGGGGCGGATCACGTCGTGGTTGTAGACCTCGGCGCCGACCAGGTTGTCGCCCAGGGGCTTGCCGGTCACGGTCAGCGCATCGAGCTTGAGGTGGTCTTTCAGCACGCTCATCATGCCGAGCATGCCGCCGGCGTAATAAAAATCTTCCATCAGGTAGGTGTCGCCGCTGGGCCTGATATTGGCAATCACCGGCACCTTGCGGCTGGCGGCGTCGAAGTCGTCCAGGCCCACGGCGCAGTGTTCGCCGGCGCGGCGCGACATGGCCACCAGGTGAATGATGGCGTTGGTCGAGCAGCCCATGGCCATGGCCACGGTGATGGCGTTCTCGAACGAGGCGCGCGAGAGCATCTTGGCGGGCGTCAGGTCTTCCCAGACCATGCCGACGATGCGGCGGCCGCATTCGGTGGCCATGCGGATGTGGTTGGAATCAACGGCGGGAATGGACGAGGCACCGGGCAGCGTCAAACCAATCGCTTCGGCAATGCCGGTCATGGTGCTGGCCGTGCCCATGGTCATGCAGTGGCCGTGGCTGCGCGCAATGCCGCCTTCAACTTCCAGCCATTGCGTCGCGTTGATCTTGCCGGCGCGGCGCTCGTCCCAGTACTTCCAGGTGTCCGAGCCCGAGCCCAGCACCTTGCCCTTGACGTTGCCGCGCAGCATCGGGCCGGCGGGCATGTAGATAAAGGGCACGCCGGCGCTCAAGGCGCCCAGCACCAGGCCGGGCGTGGTCTTGTCGCAACCGCCCATCAGCACCGCGCCGTCAATCGGGTGGCTGCGCAGCAATTCCTCGACATCCATCGCCAGCATGTTGCGGTAGAGCATGGTGGTCGGCTTGACGAGTGACTCGGACAGCGACAGCGCCGGCAGTTCCAGCGGAAAACCGCCGGCCTGCAAGACGCCGCGCTTGACATCTTCGACGCGCTGCTTGAAGTGGCCGTGGCAGGTGCCGATGTCGCTCCAGGTGTTGAGGATGGCGATGACCGGCTTGCCTTCCCAGTCTTGCGGGCCGTAGCCCAGCTGCATCACGCGCGAGCGGTGGCCGAAGGAGCGGACATCGTCGGGAGCGAACCAGCGCGCGCTGCGCAGTTCTTCGTAGGTTTTCTTCGTCATGAGCTTGTCATCCGGTTCAGGTTCAAATTCTGGAAGAAATTAAAGCACTAATATATTAGTGTGTCAATGCTATGATTTACCCTGATCCACCTTCCATCCACACCTGAAGACCGCATGAATGCCCTAGCGAAAGTTGCTCCGCTCAAGCTGGACCGCACCCGCCAGTCGGCGCCCCAGGTTTTTGAAGCTTTGCGTGAACTGATTGTTTCGGTTCAGCTGGAGCCCGGAACTGTGCTGCAGCGCGCCGAACTGGCGGAACACTTTGGCATCAGCCAAACCCCGATCCGCGATGCCTTGATGCGGCTGGGCGAAGAGCAGCTGGTGGACATCTTTCCCCAACACGCCACGGTGGTGAGCCGCATTGATTTGTCGGCGGCCTTGCAGGCGCATTTTTTGCGGCTGGCGATTGAGCTGGAAATCCTGAAGACACTCTGTGAATTACCGGATGCGGAGCACCGCGCGCTGGTGCAGCGTTTGAACGCGAGCCTGGCGGTGCAGGACGCCGCGCTCAACCCGCTGGATGTTCCGAGACTGGCTCTGGCCGACCAGGCTTTTCACCAGGAAATGTACGAGGCCGCCAGGGTGGGCCCGCTCTGGGCTCTGGTGCGCAAGCAAAGCGGGCACGTCGACCGGTTGCGCCGCCTGAATTTGCCGGACGAAGGCAAGCCCCAGGCGATTGTGCGGGACCACCGGGCCATCGTCGAAGCCATCGTCCACAAGGACGGACCCGCTGCGCAACAGGCCTTGCGCCAGCATTTGGCCGGAACACTGGCCTTTGTCGATGACATCAAGCGGCGCTTTCCGGCGTGGATCGTTTAGCCCGCTCCGGTCCGATCCACGCTTGTGCTAAACGGTGTAGTCCACCGCCGCCCACTCAAAATAAGGCTTCAGGTCGGCAATCAGCGCCTGGTGCAGCGGGTGAAACAGGTAGCCGTTGAGGGCTTGCGCATCGTCCACGGCCGACTCCAGCACATAGCCCCAGCTGATGGGCCGGGCCAGTTCATTGGCTGACAAGCGCCAGCTTCGGATCCCGTCGATCTGGCTGCCCAGCGCGTCCATGCGGGAAATCAGCGCGGCTTCCAGTGCCTCATCGGCGGGCACGTCTACCCTGCGGCGAAACATCACGATGTGGTTCAGCATGGCTGGCCCTTGCGCGCCAGCAGCCAGGCGGGCGCGTCCTGCAAGGCCACCGGGCGCAGGAAGCGGTCCATGGCCGAGTCGCCGACCGAAGTCGTCATGGGCTGGGTGGACGACGGCCATGGGCCGCCATGCTGCTGCGCCGCCGTCACCGCCACGCCTGTCGGCACGCCGGCAAACAGCACGCGTCCGGCAATCGCCATGGCGCCGCGTACCAGGGCGCGGGTGTCTGCAGACTCGTCTTCAGCACCCCAGAGCGTCACCGTCAGGCTGCCGCCCACGGCCTGCAGCACCTGCAGCACCTCGGCGACCGAGTTGGCCCGAACGATCAGGCTGGAAGGGCCAAACACTTCTTCGCGCAGTTCTGCCGTGGCCATGAAATTTGCCGCATCGACTTGCGCCAGGAAAGGCCGGGGTGCCTCGGGCGTGCCGGCTTGCTGCAGCAGCGGACGGGCGCCTGCGCCCACCATGTGTTCAACGCCGGCGTCAAAGGCCTGGCGCATGCCGGGCGTCAGCATCGCATGCGGAGTCTGGGCGGTGAGCGCCGTGGTGAGCTGCGCTACAAACGCATCGCTTTCGGGGCCGTTGATCAGCACGATCAGGCCGGGGCTGGTGCAGAACTGGCCGCAGCCCATGCTGATGGAGCCGGCCAAAGTTGCGGCCAGCTCGGCGCCTTTGGCGGCCAGCAGGGCGGGCAGGGCGATGACGGGGTTGGTCGAGCCCAGCTCGCCGTAAAAAGGAATCGGGCGCGGACGCGCATTGGCAACCGCCTGGAGGGCAGAGCCACCGCGGGTCGAGCCGGTGAAGGCGCCAGCCGCTATCGCCGGGTGCTGCACCAGGCGCACGCCCACGTCGTTGCCGCCGCCCTGGATCATGCTGATCAGCCCGGCGGGCAGGTTCTGCGCTTTCAGCACTTGCTGCACCAGACCGATGACGCGGTTGGAAAGCAGCAAATGGCCGGTATGGGCCTTGACCACCACCGGGCAACCGGCCGCCAGCGCCGAGGCGGTGTCGCCGCCCAGCACCGAAAACGCAAACGGGAAGTTGCTGGCCGAGAACATGGCAACCGGGCCCAGCGGCACGCGCTGGCGCACCATGGCCGGGTGGCCTGCGGGCGGGCCGCCGGCCACCGCCGGGTCATCCAGAAACTCAAAGGGAACACCGCGTTTGGCGATGTCGGCAAAGCGGCGCAGCTGGAATGCGGTGCGGTCCAGTTCGCCGTTCAGGCGCGCGGAGCCGAGGCCGGTTTCTTCATCGGCCAGGGCGACCAGGCCTTCGCGGTCGGACTCCAGGGCGCCGGCCAGGCCGCGCAGCAGGGCAGCACGCGTGGCGCCATCGCTCGATGACCAGTCGGCAAAGGCCGCGCCGGCGGCGCTGGCGCAGGCATCCACCTGTTCCGGGGTGGAGGCGTACAGCCGGGCGCCAAGGGCCTGGCCCGTGCGGGCGTTGATTGATTGCAAAGTCTTCATGTTTGTTTCCAGTTCAGGTGATAGCCGCGACCAGCATAGTCAAACTCGACCAGCTCACCCATGTGGGTGCTACCTACTTGCGGCAGTTCGGCCGTGTCCTTGACGGCAGGCGAGGCGTAGTAGGCCCGGATTTCCTTGATCAGTCCGGTGGCATCATCGAACACATACCACTCATCGCCGCGCTGGGCGGTGCCAGTCTTGCGTTTCCAGTGCGTCCATTCGATGACGGCCTCGTTCGAATCGTGGCTGACCAGCACTTTTTCGATGGTCCATTGGGAGTCGAGGTTTTCGACGCACCAGAGCCATTTCCTGGCGATGGTGTCGGCGCTGCGCCAGGGAATCTCGGGCAGGCCGGGCGGGAAGTAGTGAATCGCGTCGGGTGTGAAGCAGCGCATCAGCGCGCCGTAGTCTGCGGCGTTGCAGGCGTCGAAATAGCGGCGAATCAGCGCTTCGTGCGGGTGCATGTCGGGTGTGTTCATGGGAGGTCCCTGGCGGGTTCGGCCGGGGCAATCACGGGGCGGCCGGCGCCCACCCAGCCTTCATGCGCGGCGCGCGTCTCGGGGCTGGGCGGGTACAGGCCCCAGAGCTTTTCGCCGGCCTGCACGCGCAGGGCCAGATAGGCTTCGAGGTCGTCCTGCACTTCGCACAGGTCGGCCATTTCTTCGGCGCAGTGAGCCGGAATCACGGTGATGTTGTCGCCGTCGCCATGGATCACGTCGCCCGGGTAAATGGCCACGCCGGCGCAGCCAATCGGCACCTGCAGGTCGGCCACATGGTGGTAGGACAAGCGCGTGGTGGCGGTCACGCCGCCGCTCCAGACCGGGAAGTCCATGGCTGACAGCTCGGTGCCGTCGCGAAACGCGCCGTCAGTCACCACGCCCCGGGCGCCGCGCATCATCATGCGGGTGATCAGCATGTTGCCCATGGACGCGGCGGCCGGGTTGCGGTTGCTGTCGATGACCACGACCTCGCCGGGCCGGACCTGCTCGACGCCGACCCACTGCAGGTTGTTGATGTGCGGCTCGGTGGTCAGGGTGGCGTAGGTGTCGATGTCTTCGCGCGCCGGAATGAAGCGCATGGTGTAGGCGCGGCCGGCAAAGGCCTTCATCTTTTTGTTCTGCGGCGTGAGACCCACCAGCACCGGCTGGCGATAACCTTTCTTGAAGAGCTGCGTGGTCAGCGAGCCGCTGGTGACTTTGGCAAGGCGGTCCAGTACCGCGTCGGGCACAAAAACCGGTGCCGGGCGAATGGGCGTGGGGGTGATTTCGGCGCTGCTCATGGCGTTTCCTTGGTGCGGGTGTCGAAGGGGCGGAAATTCAGTCATTCCCGGGGGTGTCTCAAAAAGTGGGACGGCGGGTTCAAGTCATTGAATCCAGATCGTGCTGAAATGGCATGCCGGCAATGTTAAATAAATGGGGTCTTGTTGCCAACCCGGGTGGTTTGGGGTCTGGTCTGCTTGTCCCACATACTGGAAACGAATGCGATGAAATCCAACATGGGTGATGGAACGGCCTCGCTGGAAAAGGCGATGGACATTCTGGATGCGCTGGGAAGTTCCCCGCAGGGCTTGAGCCAGGTTGAACTGTCAAAACGACTGGATCTGCCGCGCACCACGCTGTACCGCCTGCTGGCCACGCTGGTGGCGCGCGGCATGGTCAGGCGCGACCCCTTGCGCCGGGTTTACTGCCTGGGCTTTCGCTGCTTTGAGCTGGCCCGCAGCGCCTACGCCATGCCCGACCTCTCGGCTGCGGCGGGCGTGGAACTCAGGGCGCTGCGCGATCTGACCGGCGAGACGTCTTACCTGGCCACGCTGGACGGGCTGGAGGTGTTGTCGCTGGAACGCTGTGACGGCGCCCACAGCCAGCGCTCGCAGTCGGCCATGGGCCAGCGCAAGCCGCTGCATTGCACCAGCCAGGGCAAGGCGATTTTGTCGGCGCTGGACGACAGCGCCCGCGATGCCCTGCTGCAGGGCATCACCCTGAAGGCCTTGACGCCGCGCACCATCACCGACCGGCGCCGGCTGCAGGCCGAACTCAAGATCACCGCCGCGCGGGGCTGGTCGGTTGATGACGAGGAAATCGTGCCAGGCGTGCGCTGCGTCGGCGCGCCGGTGGTGGACGCCGCCGGCAAGGTGCGCGGCGCGATCAGTGTGGCGGGCCCGGCCTACCGCATGACCATGGAGCGGGTGCAGGGCCTGGGGCCGGAAGTGGCCGAGGCGGCGCGGCGCGTGGGGGCGCAGCTGTCGGTTCATTTTCCGGCCCAGGCCGCCGCCGAACCGCGCGTGGTGAACGGGCCGTGGGCTTTTCAGGGGGAGTTCGCACGCTGGAGCGCCGCGCATGGCGGGCTGTTCTGGGCTGACAGCCTGGCGCCGTCCGTGCGCCTGTATGACGGCCAGCAGGACCGCGACGTGGCGGTGTTTGATGCGCCGCTGACGGCGCTGGTGGTGTGGCAGGCGGCGCTGCTGGTGGGCAGCCAGGGCGGCTACTGGCGCATTGACCAGCCGGCCAGCGCTGCACCCGAGGTTCGTGCGCTGCAGCCCTGGCCCTCGGGCGTGCCGTCAGCCCTGTGCGCTGACCCGTCGGGCGGTTTGTGGGCTTGTGAGCAGCGCGGGGCGGGGCGCTGGCGGGTGGGTCCCTGGTCTGACGTACCTGAAAGCCTGCCGGATTGCAGCTGGACGCTCGGTGAGTCGCTGGACGCGCTGGCCTGGGACAGCACCGGGCAGTTGCTGTATGGCCTGTCGCGCGAATCGGGGGTGATCTTGCTGATGCAACGCGGGCAAGCTTCAGTTCGCCGGCTGGCCACGGTGCCCAAAGGCTCGGGCCGTTTGAGCGGCCTGGCGGTGGACGCCAACGGCGGCGTCTGGACCGCCTTGCAGGATGGCTGGAGTGTGGTCAGGTTTTCGTCCGATGGCAACCAGGACCGGGTGATTGGCCTGCCGGTTCCTTGCCCGAGCGATGTGGCTTTGGGCGGGGAGGGTCTGGACACCTTGTATGTGACCAGCGCGCGCCAGGCCGTTTCCCTGGAGTCGTTGGGCAATGCGCCCTTGTCCGGACGGCTGTTTTGCATTGAGGCGGCCGAATAAGTAGCGCCGCACCCCGCCGGGTGGCCATTCTGAACAAGAAAACCCCGCCGAAGCGGGGTATGAGAGATCAGCTTTTGGGGTGTTACCTGGAAGCCGCCGGCACCGGCGTTGTAACGCCCGAAGCATCGGGTGCCTGCGTCGGGGCTGGTGTTGGCATGGCAGGCACGGTCGGGCTGGCGGGCGCGCTGATGGCGGTGGGCGCCGCCGTGGGGACTGACGGCGCGGCTGCGGCTTCGCCAGCATGGAACTTCATCATCAGCGGCACGATCAGCAGCGCCACGATGTTGATGATCTTGATCAGCGGGTTGATGGCCGGGCCGGCCGTGTCCTTGTAGGGGTCGCCCACGGTGTCGCCGGTGACCGCGGCCTTGTGCGCGTCCGAGCCCTTGCCGCCGTGGTGGCCGTCTTCAATATACTTTTTGGCGTTGTCCCAGGCGCCGCCGCCGGTACACATGGAAATCGCCAGGAAGATGCCGGTCACGATGGTGCCCATCAGCAGGCCGCCCAGCGCCTTGGGGCCCAGCAGCAGGCCGACCAGGATTGGCACCACCACCGGCAGCAGGCTGGGGATGATCATTTCCTTGATCGCCGCTGTCGTCAGCATGTCGACCGCGCGGCCGTATTCGGGCTTGGCCGTGCCTTCCATGATGCCGGCGATCTCCTTGAACTGGCGGCGCACTTCGACCACCACGGCGCCGGCGGCGCGGCCCACGGCTTCCATGGCCATGGCGCCGAACAGGTAGGGAATCAGCCCGCCGATGAACAGGCCAACGATCACCATCGGGTCGCTCAGGTCAAAGCTGATGGCGCGGCCATAGCTTTCGAGCTTGTGGGTGTAGTCGGCAAACAGCACCAGCGCGGCCAGGCCGGCTGAGCCTATCGCGTAACCCTTGGTCACGGCCTTGGTGGTGTTGCCCACGGCGTCGAGCGGGTCGGTTACGGCGCGCACTTCAGGCGGCATGTCGGCCATCTCGGCGATGCCGCCCGCGTTGTCGGTGATGGGACCGTAGGCGTCGAGCGCCACGACAATGCCGGCCATGCTGAGCATGGAGGTTGCGGCAATCGCAATGCCGTAAAGACCGGCCAGATTGAACGACACCAGGATGGCGATGCAGACAAACACCACGGGCCAGGCCGTGGAGCGCATCGACACGCCCAGGCCGGCAATGATGTTGGTGCCGTGGCCGGTGGTGGACGCCTGCGCGATGTGCTTGACCGGCGCGTACTGCGTGCCGGTGTAGTACTCGGTCACCCAGACCAGCGCGGCCGTCAGCACCAGTCCAACGGCGCAGGCGCCGAACAGCTTCATCTGGCTGCCGCTGGCCGTAATGGCGTTGTCGGGCATCAGCCACAGCGTGACGAAGTAAAACGCGATCAGCGACAGAATGCCCGCCACCGCCAGGCCTTTGTACAGGGCCGGCATCACGTTGGTCATGCCCGGCGAGGCCTTGACGAAGAAGCAGCCGATGATGGATGCGATGATGGACACGGCGCCCAGCGCCATTGGGTACAGCACGGCATTGACCGGCGCGGCGCTGACCAGCAGCGCGCCCAGCACCATGGTGGCAATCAGCGTGACCGCATAGGTTTCAAACAGGTCGGCCGCCATGCCGGCGCAGTCACCAACGTTGTCGCCCACGTTGTCTGCAATCACGGCCGGGTTGCGCGGGTCGTCTTCCGGGATGCCGGCTTCGACCTTGCCCACCAGGTCAGCGCCGACGTCGGCGCCCTTGGTGAAAATGCCGCCGCCCAGCCGCGCAAAGATGGAAATCAGCGACGAGCCAAACGCAAAGCCGATCAGCGGGTTGAGCAGATCGGCCAGCTTGGTGGTCGGGGTGTAGTTGCCGTTGCCCACCAGAAACCAGTAAAAACCGCTGACGCCCAGCAGCCCCAGCCCGACCACCAGCATGCCGGTGATGGCGCCGCCGCGAAAGGCGACGTCCAGCGCCGGGCCAATGCCGCGCGTGGCCGCCTGCGCGGTGCGCACGTTGGCGCGCACCGAGACGTTCATGCCGATGAAGCCGCAGGCCCCCGACAGCAGCGCCCCCACCACAAAGCCAAACGCGGTCTTGCCGTCCAGAAAGACGCCAATCAGCACCGCCAGGATGACGCCCACGAGGGTGATGGTTTTGTACTGCCGGGCCAGGTAGGCGGCGGCGCCTGTCTGGATGGCCTCTGCAATTTCCTGCATGCGCGCATTGCCGGCGTCCTGGGCAAGAATCCAGCTGCGGGCCCAGATGCCGTAAAGTACCGCGATGAGTCCGCACGCGAGCGCAAGAATGAGCGCCCACATGGGTGCTGAGTTGGCTGTCATAAAGTTCCTCTACGTTATTTTTAGCTTGGAGGAGGGCGCCACGCTAGCGGCACCTCCGCTGCGTTGCTTCCTCGTTGCTCACGCAGAGACGATTGGCCAACCCGCGAAATTTAACGCCAAAACCTGAGCAATGGGGGCTCCGTAAGGTCTGAATCAGTAAAATGCGGGTAAATACCGAGCAAGCAGCCTTGGGCAAGCCCGTGCAGTCCGCCAGCGACGACCCTGAGCTTTCTCTTCCGATCAACGCCTTTTTTACCAACTCCAAAGCGACCATGTCTCTATCTAAAGTTACCCCCGGCAAAAACGCGCCGGAATCCTTCAACGTGATCATCGAGATCCCGATGAACGCCGACCCGGTGAAGTACGAGGTGGACAAGGAGTCCGGCGCGATTTTCGTGGACCGCTTCATGAGCACCTCCATGCACTATCCGTGCAACTATGGCTATGTGCCCCAGACCCTGAGCGGCGACGGCGACCCGGTCGATGTGCTGGTGATTACCCCGGTGCCGCTGATTCCTGGCGTGGTCGTGACCTGCCGGGTCATCGGCATCCTGAAGATGACCGACGAAGCCGGTGAAGACGGCAAGGTGCTGGCCGTGCCCATCGACAAGAAGTGCTCGCTCTACACCCACTGGCAAAAACCGGAAGACATGAACCCGTTGCGCCTGAAAACCATCGCCCATTTCTTTGAACACTACAAGGATCTGGAAGAGGGCAAGTGGGTCAAGATCTCGGGCTGGGAAGGTCCGGAATCGGCCAAGAAGGAAATTACCGACGGCATCGCCAACTACGCTGCCGCCAGCAAGGCTTGAGCCTTCGCGTCATATAGTTGATGCGCAGCTATAAAAAGTAGCGCGAAAACTGTCAAAAAGCGCCTCCGGCCCGGTCCGCAGGCGCTTTTTTCATGGCCTTCCGGTGCGGCCGGCGGGTGCTTGCTGCAACCATGGTAGGGTGACATTATTTCTTGAAAGGGCGGTTCAATGGCTATAGGCTGGCTGACTGTTTTGCAGAGCGTTCCCTGGAGCGACGTTGTCCGCAATGCGCCCAAGGTCGCGGTGGGTGCCAAGAAGTTGTGGAACTCGGTCGGGAACAAACCACCGTCAGGCGCCCATCCGGCGGCTGATGCGCCCGCCGCTGTCACACCTGGCGTCCAGTCCGTTTCTGCGCTGGCGTTGCGCTTGCGCGATCTGGAAGCCGATGCGGCTGACCTGCAATTCCAGATAGTGGCGTCTTCCGAGGTGATCAAGGCGCTTGCAGATCAGAACACGCAGCTGGTTATTCGCGTGGACACGCTGCGCGTTCGCATGCTGTGGCTGGCCGGCGCGCTGGCGGTGCTTGGCCTGGCGTGCGGTGCCACTCTCTTTTTACTCCTGATGCGCTGACGGCGGGTGTGGGTATTGGGGGTGGCGATGGCTTTGGGTTAGGATGAACATTCAAGCGTAGTCGGCACGCCTTGGGCGGCGAACACGCATCCTTGTTTGCACACCAGGAGATCGCAATATGCAAATCCAAGTCAACGCTGACAAAAATATCGAGGGTGGCGAGCGCCTGACCCAATACGTCAAGACGGCTGTAGATGCAAAGCTGCACCGTTTTGTCGCGCAAATTACCCGTGTGGAAGCGCACTTGAGCGACGAGAGCGGTCACAAGACCCATGGCGACGACAAGAAGTGCGTCCTGGAGGCCCGACCTGCGGGCCGCAACCCCATTGCCGTGACGCACCTGGCCGCGACGCTCGACCAGGCCATCACCGGGGCCGTCGACAAACTCGAACGCGTGCTGGACAGCACCTTCGCCCAACTGAACAGCACCAAGAGCGTGCCTGCCCCTACCCCCGTGGATGACTGAAGCCCTGGGTGCCCATGCCTGGACGACTTGCGATTGCTGACCTTGCTCGCCGCTTTGGCGGGATCATCCGGCAGCAAGGCGGTTTTTCAAGGCCTTAAACCCATTCACACACTCACAGAGAGAACGCATGTACTACATTGTTGAAACCAATAAATCCTTCGAGCAGGCATCGACCGACCTTGACGCGGCAGTGAAACGCCACGAGTTCGGCGTCCTGCATATTCACGATCTGGGCGCCACCCTTCGCAGCAAAGGCATCGCCTTTGAGGAGCAGTGCCGGGTGTTTGAAGTCTGCAACCCGGCCCAGGCGGCTAAAGTCCTGTCCACCGACATGCGCCTGAACATGGCACTGCCGTGCCGGATTTCCGTGTACACGGAGAAAGGCAAGACGAAGCTGGGCTTGATCACGCCCGTGAAAATGCTCTCGTCACTGTCCCAGGACCCGGCCTTGCTGGAAGTGGCCAAAGAGGTGGAAGAAAAAACCATCCAGATGGTTGACGAGGCGAAATGAACGCTTGCCGCTGAACTGAAACCGGTTCAGCACCTCTCGGGGCCTCCGGGGGGCCGACAAGCCCGCTAGCGTGCGCTAAACAGAGATCACAAAGCGCACCTCGTCCATGTTGCCGCTCGTGTTGAGCGGCTTCAGGGCGGTCATGATGGCCCGGCCTTCGGCGTTTTCCCACAGCGCAATCACCTCAAGCTCGGCGCCAGATTCGGCGTCTGTGCGCTCTCGGGCCGGCAGGCCTTCGATCAGTGAGCGCGCCAGCATGCAGGCCTGCAGCGTGGGCAGCACGCATTCGGGGCCACCCACACCAAATTCCAGAGCCATGCGAAACCGCAGTTCTGCGGCGCTGCGCTCATCGGTGCTGAGGCCGGTGGCGCCAACCATTTTGACGGTATAGGGTTGTGGGGGTTCGATCATGAGGTGGTGGGTGTGTTGTTTGGGGATGGGGTGAGAGAAGCAGGTCAAGCCAGGCTGGCCTTGAAGGGGCTGCGCTTTTCCAGATCGTCCAGGTAATTGGCAATGCCTTCGCCTTCGCGGGCCAGATAGCGCTCGACCGCATCGGCAAACGCCGGGTGCGCCAGCCAGTGGGCGCTGGTGGTTTTGACGGGCAGCAGCGCACGCGCCATTTTGTGCTCGCCCTGGGCACCGCCTTCAAAGCGCTGAAAGCCATGCGCGATGCACCACGCCAGCGGCTGGTAGTAGCAGGCCTCAAAGTGCAGGCAGTCGACACGCTCCAGCGCGCCCCAGTAGCGGCCATACGCGGTGCGAACCTCGTTTTTGGAGTCAAATTGGCCTTCAGCGCCGGCCTGACTTGCGCTGATAGCGATCAAACTGCTGGCAATCGGCACGCCGTCTCGTTCTGCCACGAACAGCAGCCAGTTCTCGGGCATGGTGGTTTGCATGCGCTCAAAGAAGTTGCGGCTCAGATAAGGCGCGTTGCGGTGTTCGTAATAGGTGCGCGCATAACACTGGTAGAAAAAGTCCCAGTCGGCGTTGCAGATGTTCGTGCCTTGCGACGAGCGAAACGTGATGCCCGCATCCAGCACCTTGCGTCGCTCCTGGCGAATTTTCTTGCGCTTTTCCTGGCTCAGCGACATCAGGAAATCGTCGAAGTCGCGGTAGCCTGACGGTGGGGCGGTCCAGTGAAACTGCACCGTGTGGCGCAGCATCAGGCCGGCCTCTTCGCAGGCGGCCACATCCTCATCCGTCGTGAACAGCAAGTGCAGCGACGACAGCCCTTCTTGCTCGCACCATGCCACCACCGCCTTGATCAACTGCGTGCGCTCGGCGGCGTTGCGCGCCAGCAGGCGGGCGCCCGGCACCGGTGTAAAGGGCACAGCCACCACGGCCTTGGGGTAGTAGGCCAGGCCATTCTGCTGGTAGGCGTTGGCCCAGGCGTGGTCAAACACGTATTCGCCGTAGGAATGGTCCTTGAGATACAGCGCGCAGGCGCCCGCCAGCGTGTCCCCCTGCCAGAGCGTGACGAAGCGCGGCGTCCAGCCGGTTTCGGGCGTGGCGCTGCCGCTGCTGTGCAGGGCGGCCAGGTACTCGTGGCGCATGAAGGGGTTCATGCCTTGGGGCGCGCCTTGCATGGCCAGCAAGCCGTTCCAGGCTGCACCGTCCACCGCCAGCGGCGAATCCATCACACGGATGACATAATCGTTTGAGTCGCTTTTCACGTGTATTTTTTCGGGGTTCAGTTTCTTCATGTCACTCAAAATCTGCGTTGCCCAATTGAATTATTGCGTTGGCGACATGCCGGGCAATGCACAAAAAATTATCGACGCAGCCCGCACGGCCTACCAGGACGGTACCCGGCTGGTATTGACGCCAGAACTGGCAATTTGCGGCTACGCGGCAGAAGACCTGTTCTTGCGCGCGTCATTCATGCAAGCCTGTGATGATGCCGTGAATCTGGTGGCCCGTGAGTTGGCCGGGTTAAAAGGCCTGAGCGTAGTGGTGGGCACGCCCACCCAGGGGGACAGCGGCAAGGGGCTGCGCACCAAAAGCGTGGAGGTGCAGCAGCGCCACAACGCAGCGGTGGTGCTGCGCGAAGGCCACGTGGTGGCATCCTACGCCAAGCGCGAACTGCCCAATTACCAGGTGTTTGACGAGCGCCGCTATTTCACGCCGGGGCAGGGCACCTGCGTGTTCCAGGCCGGGGAGGGCGAGGATGCCATCCGCATTGGCCTGCTGATCTGCGAAGACGCCTGGTTTGAAGAGCCTGCGCAACTGGCAAAAAACGCCGGTGCCGAACTGCTGGTGGTGATCAATGCCTCTCCTTTTCATGTGGGCAAGGGCCATGAGCGCGAACGCATGATGCAGGCACGGGTGCTGGCCACCGGCCTGCCCATGGTGTATGCGCACCTGGTGGGCGGACAGGATGAAATCGTTTTTGAAGGTCGCTCGTTCGCGCTTCAGGCCGATGGCAGGCTGGCCGGCCGTGCCCCCAGTTTTAAGGAAAATCTGTTTTTAGTCCAGGCCCTGCGGAAGCAAGCAGCTATTGACTTGATAGCAGCTACAGTCCCTGAGCAGGGCAATGACGCCGATCTTTGGGACGCGCTGGTGCTGGGGGTGCGCGACTACCTGGGTAAAAACGGCTTTCCCGGCGCCATTCTGGGCCTGTCGGGCGGTATTGATTCGGCCCTGGTGCTGGCGATTGCGGTGGATGCGCTGGGCGCTGACAAGGTGCGCACGGTGATGATGCCGTCACCCTACACCGCCGACATTTCCTTGACAGATGCGCGTGAGATGGCCGAGCGCATGAAGGTGCGTTACGACGAGTTGTCTATCGTTCCGGAATTTGAGGCCTTCAAGGCGTCGCTGGCTGGCGCGTTCAAGGGGCTGGCCGAGGACACGACTGAGGAAAACATCCAGGCGCGTATTCGCGGCGTATTTCTGATGGCCCTGTCCAACAAGTTTGGCCCCATTGTGCTGACCACCGGTAACAAGAGCGAAATGGCCACCGGCTACTGCACGCTCTACGGCGACATGGCGGGCGGTTTTGCCGTCATCAAGGACTTGCTGAAAACCACCGTATTCAGGCTGGCGCGCTGGCGCAACGAAAATGACCCCTATGGCACGGGGAGTTGCCCGATTCCCGAGCGCATCATCACCCGTCCGCCCAGCGCCGAGTTGCGCGCCGACCAGACCGATCAGGACAGCCTGCCGCCTTACGAGGTGCTGGACGCGATTTTGCAGCGCTACATGGAGAACGACCAGAGCGTGGAAAGCATCGTGGCCGCCGGCTTTGAACGTGCCGTGGTGGAACGCGTCGCGCGGCTGATCCGGCTCAACGAATACAAGCGCCGCCAGGCCCCCGTGGGCATCCGCGTGACGCACCGCAGCTTCGGCAAGGATTGGCGCTATCCTATAACCAGTAAATTCCGTGCTTAAGCCTTTCAGGCCCCGCAGCATTTAACCCCCCAGAACTCCCGGAGACTTTCCAGTGAAACAAATTACCGCCGTCGTCAAGCCTTTCAAACTAGAAGAAGTCCGCGAGGCGCTTGCCGAGTGCGGCGTCACCGGCCTGACCGTGACGGAAGTCAAGGGTTTTGGCCGCCAGAAGGGCCACACCGAGCTGTACCGTGGGGCCGAGTATGTGGTCGATTTCCTGCCCAAGGTCAAGGTCGAGGTGGTGGTGAAAACTGACGACGTGGATCGCTGCGTCGATGCCATCGTGCGGGCTGCACGCACCGGAAAAATCGGTGACGGCAAGATTTTCATCACCAGCGTGGAGCGCGTGGTGCGCATCCGCACCGGGGAAGAGGACGAATCGGCGGTCTGAAGCCGCATTCATTTTGCCGCCAGGCGCTGCGCTTAAATCTGGTCAAGCCGCAGGGTGGGTGCCGTCATGCCGGCGGCTTCCACCAGCGCTTGCAGCAGTGGTTCCGCATCAGCGCCGGTGCGAATCAGCTCCATTTGCCAGTCGTTCATGAAACCGGCCTGCACGGCTGAGTTCAGGAACACCAGCAGGCTGTCGAAAAAACCGTTCATGTTCAGCAAGCCCACGGGTTTGTCGTGGTAGCCGAGCTGGCGCCAGGTCCAGACTTCAAAAAATTCTTCGAGGGTGCCAATGCCGCCGGGAAGCGCCAGAAATGCGTCGGCGTGCTCTGCCATGATGCGCTTGCGCTCGTGCATGTTTTCAACGATGTGCAATTCGGTGCAGCCGGTGTGGGCCCATTCCTTTTCCACCAGCGCCTTCGGGATCACGCCAATCACCCGGCCGCCTGCCGCCAGCGTCGCATCCGCGATGATGCCCATCAGCCCATTGTGGCCGCCGCCATAGACCAGCTGGCCGTCATGCTGGCCTATCCAGGTGCCAACCTGGCGTGCCATGGCGGCAAATTCGGGCGTGTTGCCTGGGCGCGAGCCGCAGTACACGCAGACCGAAAATGCCGGCTTGCGTGGGATCGTTTCGATGTTCATGCGGCAAACCTTTGGTAAAGCGCCATGGCCCAGGTGCCAGCGCAGAGTAGCAAACTGAGCAGTACGGCTGCGCTGCCCATGTCTTTGGCACGCTTGGACAGCTTGTGCCATTCGGGACCAATGCGGTCTATGGCGGTTTCGATGCCGGTGTTGAGCAGCTCGACAATCATGACCAGAATGACACTACCGGCCAGCAACACGGTTTCAACCCAGCTGCGGCCGAGCCAGAAGGCGGCCGGCACCAGCATGACCGAAGCAATGGCTTCCTGGCGGAACGCCGTTTCGTGCCAGCCAGCGCGCAATCCGGCGAGGGAGTAGCCGGCAGCGTGCCAGACCCGGCTCAGGCCTTTGCGGTTTTTTTGAGGATTCACTGTCGCATCGGCCTGCAAAGGCGGTATGGTGGACGGTTGTTCGGCGGCCGAAAAAGGAAATTTTTGGGACATGCGGGGATTGTCTCGCAGCTTGGCCGTAGGTGGTCGTTAAGGCTGCGGGGGCGCTACGGCACGGTTTGCTTTCGCTGTCTTTTTCCTGGCTTTTTCGGGTGTGATCCAGGACACCAGTTCCGTGCCGGCCCAGGCATCGTGCCAGAACTGCTTACGGGGATGAAGGCGCGCCAGGTTAGCCCATACCACGACCCAGCCCAGCGTCAATACGGCGCCTTCCATGCCGGTCAATGCCAGCAGCCAGCTTGTGCCCAGCGGAGGCAAAAACCACAGCCAGCTCAGGGCATAGCGCAGCAAAGCCCGTTGTTGGGTAATGGGGGCACCATCAACGTCCAGCACACGGATGTCCCATGTTTTCATGGCCAGCGTCTGGCCTTTGGCCCAAAACCAGACAAAATAAATGCCAAAAATGACAAAAACGAAAGCTTGCAAGGCATTGCGGTTGTCCATCGCATTGCGGGTCTGGCTCAAGGTGCCAAACAGATAGCCGGCAATAAACACGACGCCAAACATCAGCATGCCTTCGTACATCCAGCAGGCCATGCGCCGGGCCAGTGACGGGATTTGATTGCTGTTCACTATCAATTTTATAGCTATGAGAAGGCGCTGCCAAAAGGCGGTAGCGCTTGATTGAAGAAAAACCGGCTGGCCGGTGCTCAGCGCTTGGGCTCAACGCTGTTTTCGCTGGCGCGCGCAGGTGCTGGCTGGACCAGCGTGGCTGCAGGAAGCGATATTTTAGCGGCGGGGCGCGATGCAGGCCCTGCAGGGGGAGGGGGAACCGCCAGCTTTTGAGGCGCGACCGGTTTGACGGCTGTTGCCGCACCCGGCGTTTTGGGGCTGGCCTTGGCGGCCAGTTTCTGCTTTTCTTCAGCGCTTAGTGCCTGGTAGGTCTCCCATCTTTCTTTTTTCTCTTCGGCGGTCAGTTCCCTGGAAAGTTCCTTCGTTTTGGCGAAGTTAAGACGCGCCTGGGCGCGTTGCTGGGGACTGAGGGCTACCCATTCGCTCATGCGGCTACGCATGACGGCTTGTCCTTCGGGCGGAAGTGAAGGATAGTTTCTGGAAATTTCCAGCCACTTTCGCTTTTGGGCTGCACTGATGGTGTTCCAGCTCTCAGCCAAGGGTTTGAGTGTCTGCTGTTGCACAGCGGTCAGTGCGGACCAGGCAGGGCCAGAAGATGCCGGTTGGATCGGGGCTGTCGGTAACGGCTTGCTGATGGCCGGGGAACTGGCCGCAATGACGGGTCTGTTGGCCTGCGCAAAACTCTGGAGCGGCATGCCCAGCAAGCTTGCAAACACCAGTCCAAGCGGCAGCAGCCGTAGCCCTGAAGCCCAAGCGCATGAACTTGTTTGTAAAAAGCGGTGCGGAGGGTCTGGATACCGCTGTACTGGTATCCATTCAGCGTGCGCTGTCATTGGAGCGTCGGGGCTTGGTGTCATCAGGGCTAGCGGGTGGCCTTGAGAAACTGGACAAAACCGGGATCTGCAAATGCGGCTGGAGGCAACTCATCGGTGAGCAGCGCCACGTCCACCTCGGCCACTTCCTGAGCCCGGTTATCGTTTTGAATCGAGTTGATGATCAGCAGGCCGGCTATGAGTGCAATGAGCGGCAGCACCGTCCCAATGCGAGCCCACCAGCTCAGGCCTTCACCAGATCCCCACATCAGGGCGGCGCTGCCGCCCGTGTTAACCACGCTGTTTACGGTTTCCGCCTTCGAAATTTTTCGCATGGACACGGCCTGAACGCGCGCCGCGCGCAGGCGTTCGGAAATGTCATATGGAAGGCTGGCCGTACCTGAAGACAAGTAGGCGGCAGTTTTTAGACCGAAACGGTCTTGCAGGGTGTCGGTTCTTTTAATCAGTGAGTTAGTCATAGTTTTATCCCTCCTGCCCTCAGGGCTTTGCTGAGGGCTTTGACTGCGCGGGAGCAGTGTGTCTTGACGCTGCCTTCAGAGCAGCCCATGGCAATTGCCGTTTCCGCCACATCCATTTCCTCCCAGTAACGCATTAGAAAAGCTTCCCGTTGACGCCCGGGCAATTCCTTTATCTGAAGTTCGATCTCGTGCAATATCTGGGCCCGTTCTGTGGCGTCTTGTGCGCTCTCTGTTCCTTCTGAGTTTGTCAGGACCTCTAAAGTTTCCAACAGGTCAAAATCACCGTCTTCTCCCGGCGACTCGAAGTCGCTCATGTTCGAGAATAGGGCGTTTCGGGTCTTGCGGCGACGAAACCAATCCAGTGTGGTATTCGACAAAATCCGCTGAAACAGCATGGGCAACTCTGCCGCAGGCTTGTCCCCGTAATGCTGCGCGAGTTTCATCATGCTGTCCTGCACGATGTCCAGAGCCGCTTCGCCATCACGCACGTGATAAACGCTGCGCTTGAAGGCCCGTTTTTCAACGCTTTTAAGGAAGTCAGAAAGTTCTTGTTCTGTTGCCAACGGTATGGAGTTCCGGGTTGTCCTGCGCTGTCGTTATTGTTTATTGCGTATGTCGTGCGCTTGGGGCTGGCAATCGAGCCAGTCGCGTAAACATGCAGCCTGAAAATTATCGCACCATGCGCAACGGCGCTCGGTGCATTCTGCACGGATGCAGCCATGGCCCAGTGCGGAAATGTCATAATGCGCCTTGCAATTCAAACGGCAAACGGGTCATGGCTCGGCGAATTATGTCTTCGCTTATGGTTTTGGCCTCAAGTCTCGACGCTGCTTCACAAGAGTGGGCGAAGAGGCACCCAAGGTATTTCGTTAGAGAAATTCACAAAGGTTCATCATGGAAATTTCAAAAGTGGAACTCGCTTCCGCAGCAGCTGCATCGGCCCAAACAGTGGGTCAAGCCCATCCTCAAGAACTCCGGGGTGCAGAAATCCTCGTGAAGGCGCTTCAGGCTGAGGGGGTCAAGCACATCTGGGGTTATCCCGGTGGCGCAGTACTTCATATTTACGACGCTTTTTACAAGCAGGACACGATCCAGCATGTGCTGGTGCGCCATGAACAGGCCGCCGTGCATGCCGCTGATGGCTATGCCCGCGCCACGGGTGACGTTGGGGTTGCGCTGGTCACCTCCGGCCCCGGGCTGACCAATGCCGTAACGGGTATCGCCACGGCCTACATGGACAGCATTCCCATGGTCATCATCAGCGGCCAGGTGCCGACGGCTGCCATTGGCCTGGATGCCTTCCAGGAATGCGATACCGTGGGCATTACGCGTCCCATCGTCAAGCACAACTTCCTGGTCAAGGATGTGCGCGACATGGCCGAGACGATGAAGAAGGCTTTCCATATCGCCCGCACCGGCCGGCCTGGCCCCGTGGTGGTTGACGTGCCCAAAGATGTCTCGTTCAACAAGACCCTGTATACCGGTTATCCAAAGAGCGTTGAAATGCGCTCTTACAACCCGGTTCGCAAGGGCCATGCCGGGCAAATCCGCAAAGCCCTGCATCTGCTGATGACGGCCAAGCGGCCCTACATATACACCGGCGGCGGCGTGTTGCTCAGCAACGCGTCCCAGGAACTGCGCACACTGGTCGACATGCTGGGCTATCCCTGCACCAATACCCTGATGGGCTTGGGCGCTTATCCGGCCAGCGATAAAAAATTCCTCGGCATGCTGGGTATGCACGGGACGCTTGAAGCCAATAATGCGATGCAGAACTGCGACGTCTTGCTGGCCGTTGGCGCGCGGTTTGACGACCGCGTGATTGGAAACCCCAAGCACTTTGCCCAGAACGAGCGCAAGATCATCCACATCGACATTGATCCTTCCAGCATCTCCAAGCGCGTGAAGGTCGACGTTCCCATCGTGGGCGATGTGAAGGACGTGCTGACCGAGTTGATCGCGATGATCAAGGAGTCCGGTCTGAAGCCCGACGCCAACGCGCTGGGCGGTTGGTGGGACACAATTGAAGGCTGGCGCAAGCGCGACTGCATGAAATACAGCCTGGGCGACGGTGATGTCATCAAGCCGCAGTACGTGGTCGAAACGCTCTGGAACATGACCAAGGATGCCGACACCTACATCACGTCGGACGTGGGGCAGCACCAGATGTGGGCCGCGCAATACTACAAGTTTGACGAGCCGCGTCGCTGGATCAATTCCGGTGGTCTGGGCACCATGGGCGTCGGTATTCCCTATGCCATGGGTATCAAGCTGGCCAAGCCGGATTCCGAAGTGTTTTGCATTACCGGCGAAGGCTCGGTTCAAATGTGTATTCAGGAGCTTTCGACCTGTCTGCAGTACAACACGCCGATCAAGATCGTTTCGCTCAACAATCGTTACCTCGGCATGGTGCGCCAGTGGCAGGAAATCGAATATTCCGGCCGCTACAGCAGCAGCTACATGGATGCCCTGCCCAATTTCGTGAAGCTTGCCGAAGCTTACGGCCACGTCGGCATGCTGATTGAAAAACCGGAGGATGTGGAGCCGGCACTGCGCGAAGCCCGCAGGCTCAAGGACCGCACAGTGTTCATGGATTTCCGCACCGATCCAACGGAAAACGTGTTTCCGATGGTGAAGGCCGGCAAGGGCATCACTGAAATGCTGCTGGGGTCTGAAGACCTCTGATCGCGTCGGCCTTTTTAATTATTCACCCCGTCAACTGACGAATCTATTGCCTGCCGAGCCTGCGCATTACCGTGCGCAGGGGAGGGCAGCGAAAAGAGGAATCTTCTTATGAAACACATCATTGCAGTTTTACTGGAAAACGAGCCGGGTGCTCTTTCCCGTGTCGTCGGCCTTTTTTCGGCCCGCGGCTATAACATTGAAAGCTTGACCGTCGCGCCGACGGAAGATCCCACGCTGTCGCGCATGACCATCCAGACCTCGGGCTCGGATGATGTGATCGAGCAGATCACAAAACACCTGAACCGTCTGATTGAAGTGGTCAAGGTCGTTGACTTGACGGAAGGCTCTTACACCGAGCGTGAACTCATGATGGTCAAGGTGCGCGCGGTCGGCAAGGAGCGCGAAGAAATGAAGCGCATGGCTGATATATTTCGCGGGCGGATTATCGATGTGACGGAAAAAAGTTACACGATTGAGCTGACGGGCGACCAATCCAAAAACGATGCGTTTCTCGAGGCTCTCGACCGCAGCGCAATCCTGGAAACGGTGCGAACCGGTTCAAGCGGCATTGGCCGTGGCGAACGAATTCTGAGAGTTTGAACCTGCCAATACTGGCGTGAGGGCCTCGCTTGCGGCGCCCACATCCGATTTGGTTAATTTTTTGATTTATTTGTGATTATTTAGGAGCGAGTGATGAAAGTTTTTTACGACAAAGATTGCGATTTGAGCTTGATCAAGGGTAAGACGGTTGCCATTATTGGCTACGGTAGCCAAGGCCATGCACATGCCCAGAACTTGAACGAAAGCGGCGTGAAAGTCGTTGTCGGTCTGCGTAAAGGTGGCGCCTCATGGCCCAAAGTTGAAAAAGCCGGCCTGCAGGTTGCTGAAGTGGCTGATGCCGTCAAAGCCGCAGACGTTGTCATGATCTTGTTGCCTGATGAGCAAATCGGCTCGGTTTACAAGAACGATGTGGCGCCCAATATCAAGCAGGGCGCATCCCTGGTGTTCGCACATGGCTTCAATGTGCACTACGGTTGTGTGATCCCGCGCGAGGACCTGGATGTCTGGATGGTCGCTCCCAAGGCACCCGGCCACACGGTGCGCAACACCTACACCCAGGGTGGCGGCGTGCCCCACCTCGTGGCGGTGCATCAGGACAAGTCCGGCAAGGCCCGCGACCTGGCGCTGAGCTACGCCATGGCCAATGGCGGCGGCAAGGCCGGCATCATTGAAACGAACTTCCGCGAAGAGACTGAAACGGACTTGTTCGGCGAACAAGCCGTGCTCTGCGGTGGCGCCGTTGAGCTCATCAAGGCCGGCTTTGAAACGCTGGTGGAAGCCGGCTACGCGCCGGAAATGGCCTACTTCGAATGCCTGCACGAACTCAAGCTGATCGTGGACCTGATCTACGAAGGCGGCATTGCCAACATGAACTACTCGATCTCGAACAACGCCGAATACGGTGAGTACGTGACCGGCCCGCGCATCGTGACCGAAGACACCAAGAACGCCATGCGCGCTGTTCTGAAAGACATCCAGACTGGCGAATACGCCAAGAGCTTCCTGCTGGAGAACATCGCCGGCGCGCCAACGTTGATCAGCCGCCGTCGTTTGAATGCCGAGCACCAGATCGAGCAAGTGGGTGGAAAACTCCGCGCCATGATGCCTTGGATTGCCAAGAACAAGCTGGTTGACCAGACGCGTAACTGATTTCGGTTCTAATCAGGGTTTGTCCTGCAAGAAGCCGCGCAAGAATTTTGTGCGGCTTTTTCAATGGCTGATGCAACCGGACACGCAACGGACCTGGATTTTGCGGGTTACTGGCCTCAAAAGATTTTTTGACGCTATCAGGGGTTTTGTCGGCGGTTCAGGACTGAAGTTTGCGATCAATTCAATGGCTATTTGCGCGCAACAGTCGTGCTTAAGGAGTATTTTTTATGCATGATGGCGAGGAGTCCGTTCAGATGACCGAAGGTGGCGTGGCGCGCAAGCGTCGCAAGGGTATCTACATACTGCCTAATTTATTTACGTTGGCAGCCTTGTTCGGCGGCTTTTACGCCATCGTCATGGCCATGAATGGGCGGTTTGATCAGGCCGCCATCGGTGTGTTTGCCGCCATGGTGCTCGATAGCCTGGATGGACGTATCGCCCGCATGACCAATACTCAGAGTGCCTTTGGTGAACAGATGGACTCGCTGTCGGATATGGTGTCGTTCGGTGCAGCGCCTGCATTGATTGCGTACATCTGGGCACTAACCAGCCTGGGTCGCTGGGGCTGGCTCGGTGCGTTTGTTTATTGCGCCTGCGCTGCGTTGCGACTGGCTCGGTTTAATGTCAATACGGCAGTGGTGGATAAACGTTTTTTTCAGGGTCTGCCTTCCCCGGCCGCAGCGGCATTGGTGGCAGGTTTTGTCTGGTTGATGACGGATGCCGGCATCAGCGGGCAGGATGTTCGCTGGCTAACGTTTGGACTGATGTTGTTTGCCGGCCTGACGATGGTTACCAACCTGCCGTTTTACAGCTTCAAGGATGTGCAGATGAAACGCAGTGTGCCTTTCGCGGTCATTGTGCTGATTGCGCTTGGAATCGCCGTGATCAACATTGATCCCCCGACCGTGATGTTCGCCTTGTTTGTGCTCTACGGTTTGTCCGGGTATGTGCTTTATGGCTGGCGCAAGGCCAAAGGCCAGCAGACCAGCGTCATTTCAACGTCAACGAATGAGCCTGACGAGCGCGGCTTGCATGAATAAATTGTGGTAGATTCGCGTAATGAAAAGAATTTCGCTAGCACTACTGCTATCTGCCAACGGGCGGAGACGGTAGCGTACGCGTAAACCTGATTCAACGGCCCGTTTGCACCAGCAACGGGCCGTTTTTTTTGGTTGCTGGTTTTTTAAAAAAGTTAGAAAAACTGATCAAGTTGAAGCAAGCTGCCAGCGTAAAGCAGGTCGTACAACCGATTCGCCGACGACGTTGTCGCTTGAGGCATCAAGTCAAAAACCGAAGGAAAATGTGCCATGACTGAAAAACTCATTATTTTTGACACCACCTTGCGCGATGGCGAGCAGTCTCCCGGCGCGTCCATGACCCGCGATGAAAAGCTGCGCATTGCCCGCCAGCTTGAACGGCTGAAGGTGGACGTGATCGAGGCCGGTTTTGCCGCGAGTTCGAATGGTGATTTTGAGTGCGTCAAGGCCATTGCTGAAGTCGTCAAGGACTCAACCATCTGCTCACTCGCCCGTGCCAACGACCGCGATATTTCCCGCGCAGCGGAAGCCCTGAAGCCGGCCAATTCCGGGCGACTTCATCTGTTTTTGGCGACCAGTGCCTTGCACATGGAGAAGAAATTGCGCATGACGCCCGATCAGGTGTTTGAGCAAGCCAAACTTTCGGTGCGTTTTGCGCGCAACCTCATGGGCGACATCGAGTTCAGCCCTGAGGATGGTTACCGCTCTGATCCGGACTTTTTGTGCCGTGTGATTGAAGCGGTGATTGCTGAAGGCGCCACGACCATCAATGTACCGGATACAGTGGGTTACGCGATTCCCGAACTCTACGGAAATTTCATCAAAAACTTGCGCGAGCGTATTCCCAATAGCGACAAAGCCATCTGGTCCGTGCATTGTCATAACGACCTCGGCATGGCTGTTGCCAACTCACTGGCAGGCGTCAAGATTGGCGGCGCCCGTCAGGTGGAGTGCACTATCAATGGTTTAGGCGAACGTGCCGGCAACTGCTCGCTTGAAGAGGTGGTCATGGCCGTCAAGACGCGCAAGGATTACTTCGGCCTTGAGGTGGGCATTGACACCAGGCACATTCTTGCGACCAGCCGCATGGTGAGCCAGACCACCGGCTTCGTAGTTCAACCCAACAAGGCTGTGGTGGGCGCGAACGCCTTTGCCCATGCTTCAGGTATCCACCAGGATGGCGTGCTCAAGGCACGCGACACCTATGAGATCATGCGGGCCGAAGACGTCGGTTGGACCGCCAACAAGATCGTGTTGGGGAAATTGAGTGGCCGCAACGCGTTCAAGCAACGTTTGCAGGAGCTTGGCGTCGCGATGGAAAGTGAAGCGGAGATCAACAATGCCTTCGCGAGGTTCAAGGACCTGGCAGACCGCAAGAGTGAAATTTTTGACGAGGATATCCTTGCTTTGGTGAGTGATGAAAGCGTCGCACAGGACAACGAACAATACGGGTTCGTGTCCTTGTCCCAGCACAGCGAAACTGGCGAGCGTCCCCATGCACGCGTGGTGTTCACGGTGGCGGGTAAAGAAATCACCAGTGAATCGGATGGCAATGGCCCCGTTGATGCCTCCCTCAAAGCGATCGAATCGCATGTCAAGAGCGGCGCAGAGATGGTGCTCTATTCTGTGAACGCGATCAGCGGATCTACCGAAAGCCAGGGAGAAGTGACGGTGCGCCTGCAAAATAGCGGTCGGGTCGTGAATGGTGTGGGCGCCGACCCGGACATCGTGGTGGCGTCGGCCAAGGCCTATTTGAGTGCTTTGAATAAACTCCAAAGTAAAGCTGACCGCGTTGCAGCCCAGGGCTGACCGGGCAGGGTGCTTTGGTGTCATTGTTATAAGTCATTTAAATTCAATGACTTAGAAGGATATTGGGGCGCTGTGTACGGCACCGCTCCCGAATGCACTCAAAATTAAGAGTGATTTTAGGAAAGTCACGCAAGCGTTTGATATTGCGTGACTTTTTCTATCTGTATACACTTCAGACATTCTTTTTGTTGCAACCTCGACCCGGCTCTACCCATCATGTCTAAACAGATCCTCAATCGGGCATTAAAAATCTTTGGATTCCTGGCGTTGTCTGCAGCGCTTGCGACTCCGGCCGCCAACGCCGTGACGGCGAAGCGCGCGATTGTGAAAAAACCGCATTCGGCAAAAACAACTGTTTCCAAAAAGGTTGTTTCAACCCGCAAAAGCGTGCAATTCACCTCCGGCGTAAAAAATAGAAGAGTCATTCGTGCTGCTGCTGTTGTTGTGCCAGCCAAGCTCTCTTTTGGGCAGATGGCGGGCCTGCACAGTGCGCAGGATTTACTGGCCCTGAAATCGAGCGTGGCCTTGGTGATTGACCAGGATACGCGGGAGGTCCTGCTCAGCAAAAATGACCATGCAGTGTTGCCCATCGCGTCGCTCACCAAATTAATGACCGGTGTCATCATCAGTGGGGCCAAGTTGCCCATGGATGAAATGATTGCGGTGACGCAGGATGACGTTGACACGGAAAAGGGTAGCCGTTCGCGGCTAAAGGTCGGTACTACGCTGACGCGGGGCGAGTTGCTGCACCTGGCCTTGATGTCAAGTGAGAACCGTGCGGCGCATGCCTTGGGCCGTACCTATCCAGGTGGCCTGGCAACATTCGTCAGCCTCATGAATGCCAAGGCAAAGATGCTGGGCATGCATGACACCAGTTATGTCGAACCGACGGGCCTTTCCAGTCGTAACCAGTCCAGCGCGCAGGATCTGGCGGCGCTGGTTATTGCTGCGCACGGCGATCCCGTGCTTCGTGAATTGACGACCTCTACCGGCTACCAGGTTGCGGTAGGCAACAGTACGCTCCAGTACAACAATACGAATCGCCTCGTCAAGAATCCGGAGTGGGATATTGGTTTGCAGAAAACCGGCTACATCTCTGAAGCCGGCTATACCCTTGTGATGCAGACCAAAATCGCAGGCAGAAAATTGATCATGGTATTCCTCGATTCGGCGGGCAAGCTGAGTCGCCTGGGCGATGCCGAGCGTGTGCGTCGATGGGTAGAGTCCAGCCCTGTGATTGATCCTAAAGTGAACATCAGCGCATCAGCGAAGCACATCAGCGGGTAAGCGGGTCAGCTGGTACTGTCCCGCTGTGTTGCACTGGGATTTAAGAGTGCTTCCCATTTCGTTTCATTTTTTTTGCCATTTAACTGGGCCTGTAGCCAAGCGCCGTCGATATCTGATTCGCCGTTGCCTGGAGCTTGGGCAGCCAGTGTTCGTCCAGCCGGTCGGCGGGCGCTGAAATCGATAGTCCGGCAACAAGCATGCTCTGGTCGTCGTAAATACCTGCGGCCATGCAGCGTACCCCCAGTTCCAGTTCCTCATTGTCACGCGCAATGCCATGCTGACGTGCCTCGGCTAGTTCGCGCTCCAGCGCTGGCAACTGCGTGATGCTATTGCGCGTTTGGCCCGGCAAGCCTGTGCGTGTGGCATAGGCACGCAAGCGTTGCGGGTCATCGGAAGCAAGAAAAAGTTTGCCTACCGAGGTTAAATGCAAGGGCGCCCGGCCGCCAATGGCCCGCACAACCTGCATGCCCGAGCGTTCGCTGTAAGCCCGTTCGACATAAATGATTTCATCGCCTTGGCGCATGCTCAGGTTCACAGGTTGCTGGGTGAGTTTGTGTAGTTCGCGCATGGGCGCCAGCGCCGCATCTCGAACGCTCAAACGGGCCTTGACGAGGTTGCCCAACTCAAGAAGGCGCATACCCAGCCGATAGCTGCCCGCGACGGGCCGTTCCACAAAACGGCCAGTGGCCAGGTCGTTCAGAATGCGGTGTGCGGTTGAGGGGTGAAGTCCTGATTTTTCGCTAATTTCTTTCAGGGATACCGCTTCTTCACGGTTCGCCAAAATCTCGATCAAGGCAAACATGCGCTCAATGACTTGAACAGTCGGGGTGACGGGAGCAGGGATATCGGACTTTTTCATATGCAGACTTTCTGCATCAAATTTTAGCCTGTGAAATATAGGGTGCTGCTCTTGCGGATTTATCGAGCGTGGCAACCATTCAGAGGTCGATATCTGCCTGATTGGGCCTTGCAGCCGCGGTGCTGGCCGGGTTCACCCATTCGCCTTTGAGTAGTACCTCATTGGGCTGGAATCCTGCCTTGTAATTCATCTTTTGGCTTTCGGCGATCCAGTAGCCTAAATACACATAGGGTAGTGCAAGGTTTTTGGCCTGCTCAATTTGCCAGAGCACACCGTAGCTTCCATAGCTGGCTCGGTCATCGGGCTCATAGAACGTGTAGACGGCAGAGATGCCGTCTTCCAGCACGTCAAGAATCGCGACCATCTTGAGTGCGCCGGCCTCACCGTTCGGCAGGCTTTCACGAAACTCCACCAGGCGCGAATTAACCCGGCTTTGCAGCAGGAATTGCGTGTATTGGTCAATGCTGTCATGGTCCATGCCACCGCCAGCGTGGCGACCGTTCTGGTAGCGCAAGTACAACTCGTAATGCTCGGGCATGAAACACAACTTGAGTATGCGCGCCTGAAGCGTTTGATGGCGGTTCCAGGCACGGCGCTGGCTGCGGTCTGGTTTGAAGCTGACGGTCGGAACCCGAAGCGGCACGCAGGCCTGGCAGCCATCACAGTATGGGCGGTAAGTAAACATGCCACTGCGCCGGAAGCCGTTGACGACCAGGTTTGAATAGGCGGCGTTGTGAATAAGGTGGCTTGGCGTCGCGACCTGCGAGCGAGCCTGCTTGCCAGACAGATAGCTGCAAGGGTAGGGCGCCGTTGCATAAAACTGCAAGGTTTGAAGGGGAAGGTCTTTGAGGTGCGTCACGGTGAAGTTGGCGTTCCCGCTGTCAAAATCTGATTCCAGTATAGGGGTTCGAAGCGCCAGACGGGAGCAGGCTGCACGGTGTTCTGATCAAGGTGGCGCACAAATTCAGTGCGGCTAATCTCTGCTGCTCCAAGGGACGCAAGATGCCCTGTGTTTTGCTGGCAGTCGATCAAGGGGATATGGTGCGCCCGGCAAAAAGAGACCAAGGCCGCCAATGCAATCTTGGACGCGTCGGTGCGGTGGGCAAACATGGATTCGCCAAAAACCATTCGTCCCAGATTGACACAGTACAGACCGCCCGCCAGTTCGCCGTCTATCCAGGTTTCGACGCTATGGGCATGCCCGGCGCGATGCAGGGCGCAGTAGGCCTGCACCATGTCGGGAACAATCCAGGTGCCGGGCTGGCCTGCTCGGGTCTTGCTGGCGCAGGCATTGATGACTTGTTCGAAAGCGGTGTCGAATCGAATTTCGCACGACGAAGCCTTCGTGAAATGAATCAGACTCTTGCGCAAGGAGCGGTGCAGTTTGAAGTTCCGGGTCTGCAGCACCATGCGGGGGTCCGGGCTCCACCAGAGCGGAGGTTGGCCCTGACTGAACCAGGGGAAAATTCCCTGCGCATAGGCCTTTAGCAAGGTGTCTACATCCAGCGATGCGCCAGCCGCTAGCAGGCCAGGCGCCGGGTCGTTCTGGCCCCATGCAGATGTCAGTGGCGGGAAGGCCTCCCCGGCCGCAAGCCAGGGTAAGGGGTGGGATGGTTTTCCCATGGATCAGTTGCCAATGAGCTTGAGCACGTTGAAAAGTAAAAAGATGATGATGTGGGCGGTTTTTTGATGGTAGCGGAGTCAGTGTGGTTTGCGCCTGCTGCAGGTCATAATTGCGGTCTGCGCCCAGCGTTCTGAAATGCGTGAAAAACGAGTTGTTTTCACACGTTTAAAAAGTAGATGCTTTTACGAGCGCCGATCCCGGAAACCTGGAAATCTCAGGCTATAATTTACTTCTGTATTCCTCAATAGCTCAGTTGGTAGAGCGCCGGACTGTTAATCCGTAGGTCCCTGGTTCGAGCCCAGGTTGAGGAGCCAAAAATAACAGCGCTAAATGCTTGAATTCAAAGGCCTCCCATCGGGAGGCTTTTGTTTTTGTGCTTTTGGAACGGTTTTGATAGCGCAAATGATAGCGATGGTAGCGCTAGATTGAAAGGGAGAGGGTATCGATACAGGGCCCAACGGTTCGCCTGCATGCGGTCAGTTTCGCATTTGTGCGCGGCCTGCGGTCCGTGTTTGTGGTGCTTCCCCTTTTGTCCAGCTGCGAGCCCGTTGCGCCAGATTTTTATCTGTTGTGAATTTTCTGAATCGCCCCGGTTTTCGTGGAGGCTGTTTGGTTAAAGTGAAACCGGGGTTTCGGTCTTCTCGGCGAGTTGCCGATAGTAGTTTGCCTCAGCCTCGGCCGGTGGAATATACCCAATCGGCTCCAGCAGTCGGATATGGTTGAACCAGTGCACCCATTCCAAGGTAGCCAGTTCCACGGCTTCCTTGGTTTTCCAGGGCGCACGGCGGTGAATCAATTCGGCCTTGTACAGCCCATTGATCGTCTCGGCCAGGGCGTTGTCATAGCTATCGCCACGACTGCCCACCGAAGGTTCTATTCCAGCCTGGGCGAGGCGCTCGGTGTAGAGGATGGAGACGTACTGCGAGCCTCTGTCTGAGTGATGGATCAATCCATTTTGGTCCGGCTGACGGTCATACAAAGCCTGCTCCAGCGCGTCCAGCACGAAGTCCGTGCGCATGGAGCTGCTAACCCGCCAGCCGAAAATGCGCCGTGCAAACACGTCAATCACAAAAGCCACGTATTGCCAGCCCTGCCAGGTTGAAACATAGGTGAAGTCCGACACCCACAGTTGGTTGGGGCGATCGGCTTTGAACTGCCGATTGACCCGGTCCAAGGGACAAGGTAACGCCTTGTCCGGGACCGTAGTGCGCACAATCTTGCCCCGGCGCACACCCTGCAATCCCAGGTGTTTCATCAACCGCTCAACGGTGCAGCGGGCCACTTGGGTGCCTTCGCGGTTCACTGATGCCAGACCTTGTCTGCGCCGTAGACCTGCATGTTGGTCTGCCAGACGTTCTGGATGCGCGAACTTCCGGGGAAAAACGATTTGATTTTTTGCTCATGACTCCATCTTCTCAAAGGTTGGAGCCTCCTCAAAACCCGGGGCGATTCATATTCGGTTTTATGCTATTTATTTAATAGCAATTTTGGGCGTATTCTGCAGCGACTCGATCAGCGGGCATGAAACGGTTCCCTGGCTTGCATGACAGGCGCATACCAGTTGTGACAGCACGGCCTCCATACGCGCCAGGTCGCACAACTTCTCGCGCACATCCTTCAGCTTGTGTTCAGCCATACGGCTGGCTTCTTCGCAGTGGGTGCCATCGTCCAGCCGAAGCAATTGAGCAATCTCGTCGAGGCTGAAACCCAAGTGCTGGGCCGATTTCACGAACCGTACTCTGTCCACATCCGCCACGCCATAGCGGCGAATACTGCCGTAAGGCTTGTCCGGCTCAAGCAATAGCCCCTTGCGCTGGTAAAACCGGATGGTCTCTACGTTGACCCCGGCTGCCTGGGCAAAGGCCCCAATGGTAAGAGTTTCAAATTTAGTTTCCATAGCGCTTGACTCCGTACTCAACTACGGAAGTAATCTTACGGCATGGTCAACAATTTAAAAGGAGAAACGCATGTCGGAACCCAATAGCGGGCGAGGGGCGCTTGTCACCGGAGGGCTGGCCGCCATCCTCGCCTCGACCTGCTGCCTGGGTCCGTTGGTCCTGGTCACCCTTGGATTTTCCGGTGCATGGATCAGCAATCTGACCGTGCTGGAGCCCTATCGTCCCGTTTTCATTGGTGCTGCGCTGTTATCGCTGTACTTCGCTTACCGGCGCATTTTCCAGCCCGTGAAAGCGTGCAAGCCGGGCGAGGTCTGCGCCATTCCGCAGGTGCGCAGCCTCTACAAGCTTATTTTCTGGATCGTTGCTGCGCTGGCTGCCGTGGCACTCGCCTATCCCTACCTTCTTCCCTTGTTTTATTAATCCGGAGTTCATCATGAAATCAAACGCATTGACTGAAACCCAAAACCTGCTCTCGACTTTCACCCTTGGCATCCTCATTGCCTCGCCAGGCTGGGCCGCTACCAAAACGGTAACGCTCGCGGTTCCCGGCATGACCTGTGCCGCCTGCCCATTCACGGTCAAGGCGGCGCTCTCCAAGGTCGCCGGCGTGAGCAAGACCGAGGTGCAGTTCGACAAGCGTGAAGCCAAAGTGAGCTTTGATGATGTCAAGACCAGCGCTCTGGCCCTGATGAAGGCCACCAGCAATGCCGGGTATCCCTCCAGCGTGAAGAAATGAACATGCAAGACTCCCCAACATTGGTGACGCTTGACGTTGGCAAACAGTTCCACGAAGACGGCAGTGGACTGCATATTGCCGTGATCGGCAGCGGAGGCGCTGCGATGGCTGCAGCGATCAAGGCGGCGGAACTCGGTGCGCGGGTCACGGTGATCGAACGCGGCACCATAGGCGGTACCTGCGTCAATATCGGTTGTGTGCCCTCCAAAATATTTATCCGTGCGGCGTATATTGCGCATCTGCGCCAGAGCAGCCCCTTTGATGCAGGCCTCAGCGCCAGTGCACCGCGCATTGACCGGCGCGCTCTGCTCGCCCAGCAACAGCGGCGGGTTGACGAGTTGCGCCAGGCCAAGTACGAGGGCATTCTGGAAGGCAATCCAGCCATTGCGGTGCTGCGCGGCGAGGCCCGTTTCAAAGACGGCAACAGTCTGATCGTGCGTCTGAACGAAGGCGGCGAGCGCACTTTGGCTTTTGACCGCTGCCTGATCGCCACGGGTGCCAGTCCGGCCGTACCTCCCATCCCTGGGTTGAAGGAGTCGCCGTATTGGACCTCGACCGAAGCGCTGGCGAGTGAAGCGATTCCGCCCCGGCTTGCTGTCATCGGTTCTTCAGTGGTGGCTCTGGAACTGGCGCAGGCGTTCGCGCGGCTGGGCAGCAAGGTGACGGTCCTGGCGCGCCACACCTTGTTCTTGCGCGAAGATCCCGCGATTGGCGAGGCGGTGACGGCCATCTTCCGTGGCGAAGGTATCGAGGTGCTTGAACACACACTAGCCAGCCTGATTGCGTATGCGGACGATGAATTCGTGCTGTCCACCGGTCAGGGTGAAGTGCGCGCCGACAAACTTCTGGTGGCGACTGGCCGCCAGCACAACACGGGCGGCCTGAATCTGGAGGCGGCCGGCATCACCGTCAACGCACAAGCTGCAATCCGCATCGATCAAGCGATGCGCACCAGCGCGCCCAACATCTACGCCGCCGGCGACTGCACCGACCAGCCGCAATTCGTCTATGTGGCGGCGGCGGCCGGTACCCGCGCCGCCATCAACATGACAGGTGGAGAAATCACCTTCGACCTGAGCGTGATGCCGGCGGTGGTGTTCACCGACCCCCAAGTCGCCACCGTGGGGTCAAGTGAGGCGCAGGCGCGTCTCGCCGGAATCAACACCGCGAGCCGAACCTTGACGCTCGATAACGTGCCGCGGGCACTCGCCAACTTTGACACGCGCGGCTTCATCAAGCTGGTGGCGGAGGCGGGCTCTGGCCGATTGATCGGGGTGCAGGTGGTTGCGCCGCAAGCCGGTGAACTGATCCAGACGGCTGTCATCGCCATCCGGGCCAAAATGACCGTGCAAGAACTGGCAGACCAGCTATTCCCGTACCTGACGATGGTAGAAGGGCTAAAGCTCTGCGCACAGACCTTTTTCAAGGACGTCAAGCATCTTTCCTGCTGCGCCGGGTAAGCCGCCTCGCTTAACGATACTGTCCACCGCTAAAATATGACGATGCTTTTCGGCCGACGCCATCGTTTCATTGCAATGTTTTTTGCGCTGTGCAGCTTTTTGTTCATGCAGTTGGCGGTGGCCAGCTATGCTTGCCCGGGCGCTGCGTCAAAAGTCGCCGAAGTCGCCGCGATGGTCGAAGCCGGTATGCCCTGTGCCGAGTCCATGTCGAGCAATAGGGACAAGGCTCAGCCTAATTTGTGCCAGGCGCATTGCCAGGCAGGACATCAAACCGCCGACAAGTACGAGCTCCCGTCGCTGCCCACGGCAGTTGCCATCGGCCCAATGTTCACGCACGATGCCCCAGCCCTCGTGTTTTCGTGGCTGCAACTGCAAGCTCCCCACCTGATGCGCAGGACGGCCCCGCCGCTCGCCATCAGGAACTGCTGCTTCCGTATTTAACCTCTCAGCAAGACTAGGCCCTGTCAGCTACACCCCTCGGTGCGCCGACAGGTCGTTTTTTTGTGCGTTGGAGGTTTCATGTTTTTACCGTTTCCGATTTCCCGGGGCGCTGCTGGCGTCTTGATAAGTGCCCTGATTGGGGTGCTTGGCTCGCCATCATGGGCTGCCGATCCTTTGACCCTGGTTGAGGCGCAGCGCATTGCCGTCGGCAGATCGCAGCAACTGCGTGCGCAAGATGCGCTCGCCGTTGCCGCCCGTGAGCAAGCCGTGTCTGCCGGCCAGCTACCCGACCCGGTGCTCAAGCTCGGCATTGACAATTTGCCGGCCAATGGTTCTGAGCGCTTAAGCCTGACGCGTGACTTCATGACCCAGCGTCGTATCGGCCTGGTGCAGGAGTTGACGCGTGCCGAAAAACGTCAACTCCGGGCCGAGCGGTTCGAACGTAACGCCGAGCAGGTGCGTGCGCAACGCCAACTCACGCAGGCCAATGTGCAGCGTGAGACGGCACTGGCCTGGCTCGACCGCTACTATGCGCAGGCCTCGCGTGAACTGCTTGCCCAGCAGATTGAGGAGGCGCGGCTGCAAGTACAGGCAGCGGACATCGGCTTTCGTACCGCTCAGGGTAGTCAGGCTGACGTGTTTGCGGCGCGTGTCGCCGTGATCGCTCTGGAGGACCGTCTCAGTGAGGTTGATCGTCAGTACCGCAGTGCCGGACTGAGGCTGGTCAGGTGGGTGGGTGTTGCCGCAGCCGAAAGAGCGCCCTCCGGGGCGCCGCCATGGCAAAGTACACCGCTGCAAAATAAATTTGCGGACCAACACCTTCAGCGGCACCCCGATCTGCAGGTGATCAGTGCCGAGATCGACGCCGCTGAGACTCAAGCACGGCTTGCTCAAGCCAACAAACAGTCCGACTGGAGCATTGAGGCCAGCTACGCCCAGCGCGGCCCTGCTTTTTCCAACATGCTGTCGATCGGGGTTTCCATCCCGCTGCAATCGGACTCCAAAAATCGCCAGGACCGGGAATTGGCCGCCGCGCTCGCCTTGGTCGATGAGGCCAGAGCCCGTTACGAGGAGGCGATGCGCCGCCACGTGGCCGAGGTGAGCGGCTGGCTCAATGATTGGCAGTCGGGCAAGGAACGGGTCGCGCGCTACCGTGATGCGCTGATCCCCACGGCCCAGCAACGGGTCGAAGCGGCACTCACCAGCTACCGCGCCGGCAAGAGCGACCTGGTCACCACCCTGACCGCTCGCCGCGACGTGATTGATGTCCGTATCCAGGCCCTGATCCTGGAGCAGGAAACAGCGCGTTCCTGGGCTCAACTCAACTTTCTCGTTCCCGATCAGGGCATTGCAGCCCAAGCCAAGGACCAGCCATGAACAAAAAATACGTCATTGTCGCACTGGTGGTTGCCAGCTTGCTGGGCGCGGTCGGTTACGGTCTCTATGCCTTTGGCATGAAACGTGGCAGCAACATGGCAGCGGTCGCTGCCGCCGTTACGCCCAGCGCCCCGGCGCAAGATTCCGGTGCGCTGCCAGCGGCCGCTCCCTTGCGCATCGCCGAAGGCGAAGACGCGACCCGCCGTCATATCAGCGCAGGCATCAAAGCGGGCGATACCGATCCGACGAATGGCCGAAAGATCCTTTATTACCACGATCCCATGGTGCCGGGCAACAAGTTTGACAAGCCGGCCAAGTCGCCCTTTATGGACATGATGCTGGTGCCGGTCTATGCCGATGGCGACACCGACCAAGGCACGGTCACCGTGAGCCCGCGCGTTCAGCAAAACCTGGGGGTTCGCACGGCGCCGGTCACCGAAGGCACGCTGTCACCGCAGGTCTCGGCGGTGGGTAGTGTTGCCTTTAACGAGCGAGATCAGGCCATTGTTCAAGCCCGCGCAACAGGCTATGTGGAGCGTTTGCATGTGCGCGCCACCTTGGACCGGGTGACCAAGGGGCAGCCGCTGGTGGATCTCTATGTGCCGGACTGGGTTGCCGCCCAGGAAGAGTTTTTGGCGCTCAGGCGCATGACCGGCTACGACCTGGCGCCGCTGGTTGACGGCGCCCGCCAACGCATGCGCCAGGCGGGCATGAGCGAAGCGCAGATTCGTCAAGTTGATGCGAGCGGCCTAACCCAGACGCGAATTACCGTGGCGGCACCGCTAGGCGGGGTGGTGGTGGAATTGATGGTGCGTGAAGGTATGACGGTGCAGGCCGGTTCCACGCTGTTTCGCATCAATGGCCTGTCCACCGTGTGGGCCAACGCCGAGGTACCGGAGAGCCAGTCTGCCCTGCTGCGCCCAGACGCTAAGGTGCAGGCCCGCAGTCCGGCTGCACCTGGAATGACGTTCGACGGCAAGGTGCAGGCCATCCTGCCTGAGGTCAATCCAGTGACACGCACGCTCAAGGCCCGCATGGAATTGGCCAACCCAGGTGGGCGCCTCGTGCCGGGCATGTTTGTGAGCATGCAGTTCATGGGCATACCAGCTGACAAGGCTTTGCTGGTCCCCACCGAAGCCGTGATCCAGACCGGCAAGCGCACGGTGGTGATGCTGGCCGAGGACAACGGGCGCTTCCGGCCGGTCGATGTTCAGATGGGTATTGAAAGCGGTGGCCAGACCGAAATCAAGCGCGGATTGCAGGGCGGCCAGCGCGTCGTGGTGTCGTCGCAATTCCTGATCGATTCCGAGGCCAGCCTCAAGGGTGTGGAAGCCCGGCTGAACGAACTGCCCAAGCCGGCAGCCGCCACGACTGCACCGCGCCACGAAGGCGAGGCCAGGGTCGATGCCATTGGCAAAGACGAGATCACCCTGTCGCACGGACCCATTGCCTCGCTCAAGTGGGGCGCGATGACCATGGATTTCAAGCCGCCACCTCCCAAGGAGCTACCGCCTAACCTGCAAGCCGGTGACCGGGTGAGCTTTGAGTTCTACATGGGCGAGGACGGGCTGCCGCAGCTGACACGGGTCAAGCCGCTGCCTTTTGCACCAGGCGCCGCGCCTGCAGCGTCAGGGAGCAAGAGGTGATCGCCGGTCTGATCCGATGGTCCATCGCCAACCGCTTTCTGATCCTGCTGGCCAGCTTGATGATCAGTGCCTGGGGCGTGTACTCGGTGCAAAGAACGCCGCTGGACGCCTTGCCCGACCTGTCCGATGTGCAGGTCATCATTCGAACCACTTACCCGGGCCAGGCGCCACGCATCGTCGAGAACCAGGTCACCTATCCGCTGACGACGACCATGCTCTCAGTGCCGGGCGCCAAGACGGTGCGCGGCTACTCCTTTTTCGGCGACTCCTTTGTCTACGTACTGTTTGAGGACGGCACTGACCTGTACTGGGCACGTTCGCGGGTACTGGAATACCTCAACCAGGTGCAGTCGCGACTGCCAGCAGCCGCCAAGGCCACGCTGGGGCCGGATGCGACGGGCGTCGGCTGGATTTACCAATATGCGCTCATCGACCGCAGCGGAACGCAAGACGCTTCGCAATTGCGCGCGCTGCAGGATTGGTTTCTCAAGTACGAACTCAAAACCGTGCCCAACGTTGCCGAGGTCGCCTCGATTGGCGGCATGGTCCGCCAGTACCAGATCGTGCTCGATCCGGACAAGCTGGCGGCCTACGCCATCCCGCATACCCGGGTGGTCGAGGCCATCCAGAAGGCCAACCAGGAAGCCGGTGGCTCGGTGCTCGAATTGGGGGAGGCCGAGTACATGGTGCGGGCCTCGGGTTATCTGCAATCACTCGACGATTTCCGCGCAGTGCCTTTGATGACGACGCCTGGCGGCGTCTCGGTGCGCCTGGGCGACGTGGCGCGCATCCAGATCGGCCCGGAAATGCGCAGAGGCATCGGCGAACTCGATGGCGAGGGCGAAGCCACCGGCGGCGTGATCATCATGCGTTCAGGCAAGAATGCGCTGGAAACCATCGCCGCGGTCAAGACCAAGCTCGCATCCTTGCAGTCCAGCCTGCCCAAGGGCGTGGAAATCGTTCCGGTCTATGACCGCTCCGGCCTGATTGAGCGCGCCGTGGACAACCTTGCCTACAAGCTGCTGGAGGAATTCCTCGTCGTGGCGGTGGTGTGCTTCATCTTCCTGTTTCACCTGCGCTCGGCCTTCGTGGCCATCATCTCGCTGCCGCTGGGCATTCTGATCGCCTTCATCGTGATGCGCTACCAGGGGGTGAACGCAAACATCATGTCGCTGGGCGGCATCGCGATTGCCATTGGCGCCATGGTCGATGCGGCGGTGGTCATGATCGAAAACGCCCACAAACACCTGGAGCAGTGGGGCCACGACCATCCCGACAAAACATTGCAGGGCGAGGCACGCTGGCGGGTCATCGGCGATGCGGCGGCCGAAGTGGGGCCGGCGCTGTTCTTTTCGCTGCTCATCATCACCTTGTCGTTTGTCCCGGTGTTCACGCTGGAAGCCCAGGAAGGCCGGATGTTCTCGCCGCTGGCATTCACCAAAACCTACGCCATGGCGGCTGCGGCCGGGCTGTCGGTCACCCTGATTCCGGTGCTGATGGGTTACCTCATCAGAGGCCGGATTCCCGATGAGAGGGCCAATCCCCTGAACCGCTTGCTGATCGCGGTCTACCGGCCCATGCTGGAGGCGGTTCTGCGCGGGCCAAAGCTCACGCTGCTGGCCTCTGCCGTTGTGCTGGTCATCAGCCTGTGGCCGCTGCAGCATATCGGCGGCGAGTTCATGCCCCGGCTTGACGAGGGCGATTTGCTTTACATGCCGTCAGCCTTGCCGGGCCTGTCTGCCGGCAAGGCGGGCGAGTTGCTGCAGCAGACCGACCGGCTGATCAAGACCGTGCCCGAGGTTGCCAGTGTGTATGGCAAGGCCGGGCGCGCCGAGACAGCAACCGACCCAGCGCCGATGGAGATGTTCGAAACCACCATCCAGTTCAAGCCGCGCGAGCAGTGGCGGGCCGGCATGACGCAGGACAAGCTGGTGGAAGAACTCGACCGCATCGTGAAGGTTCCGGGCTTGTCCAACATCTGGGTGCCGCCGATTCGCAACCGCATCGACATGCTCGCCACGGGTATCAAGAGCCCGGTGGGCGTGAAGGTGGCCGGCACCGATCTGGCGACGATTGACCGGCTGACTGGCGAGATCGAACATGCGCTCAAAGCCGTTCCGGGCGTTTCAAGTGCATTGGCCGAACGCCTGACCGGCGGACGTTATGTTGATGTGAACATCCGGCGTGACGCGGCAGCCAGTTTTGGCCTGAACATCGCTGACGTGCAGTCGGTCATCAGCTTGGCGGTAGGCGGCGAGAACATCGGTGAGACGGTCGAGGGTTTGCAGCGCTTTCCCATCAACATGCGCTACCCGCGAGAAATCCGGGACTCTCTGGAGAAGTTGCGCAGCCTGCCCATCGTGACCGAGCGCGGCGCGCGCCTGGTGCTCTCGGACGTGGCCGACATCCGCATCACCGATGGCCCGCCCATGCTGCGCAGCGAAAACGCCCGCCTGTCGGGCTGGGTTTATGTGGACATCCGGGGCCGCGATCTGCGCTCTGCCGTGCAGGACATGCAGAAGGCTGTGGCCGAAAAAGTGAAGCTGCCGCCCGGGTATTCCATTTCCTGGTCTGGCCAGTTCGAGTTTCTGGAGCGCGCCACGGCCAAGCTCAAGGTGGTCGTTCCTTTTACGCTGCTGATCATCTTCGTGCTGCTGTACCTGACCTTCAAGCGCTTCGACGAAGCTTTGCTCATCATGATTACCTTGCCGTTTGCGCTGGTGGGAGGCATCTGGCTGCTTTACCTGTTGGACTACAACCTGTCAGTGGCGAGCGCCGTCGGGTTTATCGCGCTGGCCGGTGTCTCGGCCGAATTCGGCGTGATCATGCTGCTATACCTGAGGTCTGCCTGGGACGACAGGCTCGCGCAGGGGAAAACCAGCGCTGCCGACCTGCTTGATGCCATCCGTGAAGGCGCGGTGTTGCGCGTGCGTCCCAAAGCTATGACAGCGGCCGTGATTCTGGCGGGCCTGTTTCCTATCATGTGGGGAAGCGGGACGGGCTCCGAGGTCATGCAGCGCATCGCCGCGCCCATGGTCGGCGGCATGATCACGGCGCCGTTGCTGTCGATGTTCGTGATTCCGGCGGTGTATTTGCTGATCCGGCGGTCACGTGAGCGGGCGAGGGAATGAATCCAACGAAACGCAGCCTTTGATCTTCCCAAAAGCGAAACTTTAGAACACTTGATCGAGACGGACGGCTTACTTTGAGATCCCATGGGCTTCTACCATCGAGTGGCGTGGAAGTGAGCCTGGGAATCCCTCCTTGGCATCAAGTCTTCGCGTCGTTTATCCAGAGAATATGTCTATGTCTGCTACCCCACTTGTCAAGAGTCTTCACCCCATCGATCACGCCAGCGCACAAGGCCCTCAAAAGCGAAACTGGCAGTGCTGTATGCCACGACGACGGCTATGGTCCAAAGTCACGGCCAGCCGGAGCCTGAGATAGTCCAGACGTTCGTGGAAGCGGGCTACAAAGAAATTGACCTGCTCTACATCGTGCTCGCCATTTCCGTCAAGACCCTGCGCAACTTTAGCAACCACCTTTTTTCCACCCCGGTTGACGATCGGTTTTCTGCCTACAAAATAGCCTGATTGTGTAGCTCCATGACTCAATATTTTG
>NZ_JADMJK010000193.1 GCF_018780625.1 Polaromonas sp.
GCGTGCTCAACCTGGTGTTCAAGATCGCCGATGACTCCGGCCTGCTGCTGCTCGACCTCAAAGACCTGCGCGCCATGCTGCAGCATGTGGGCAACAACGCCAGCGACTTCACCACCGAATACGGCAACGTCAGCGCCGCCAGTGTGGGCGCGATTCAGCGCGGGCTGATGCAGATTGAGACCCAGGGCGGCGACCAGTTCTTTGGCGAGCCCATGCTCAACATCAGCGACTTCATGCAGACCGACAGCGCCGGGCACGGCATTGTCAACGTGCTGGCGGCCGACAAGCTGATGAATTCGCCGCGCTTGTACGCCACGTTTTTGCTGTGGATGCTGTCCGAGCTGTTCGAGCAACTGCCCGAGATTGGTGACCCCGATAAGCCCAAGATGGTGTTCTTTTTTGACGAGGCCCATTTGCTGTTCACCGATGCACCCAAGGCGCTGATCGAGCGCATCGAGCTGGTGGTGCGGCTGGTTCGCTCCAAGGGCGTGGGCGTTTATTTCGTCACCCAGAACCCGCTGGACATTCCCGATTCGGTGCTGGCCCAGCTGGGCAACCGCGTGCAGCATGCCCTGCGCGCCTACACGCCGCGCGACCAGAAGGCGGTCAAGGCCACGGCCCAGACCATGCGGCAAAAGCCCGGGCTGGACATTGAAACGGCCATCACCGAACTCGCCGTGGGCGAAGCGCTGGTGAGCCTGCTCGACGCCAAAGGCCGGCCCAGCATGACCGAGCGCGTGTATGTGCTGCCGCCCGGCAGCCAGCTCGGGCCCATCACGCCCCAGCAGCGGCAGGCATTGCTGCAAAACTCGCTGGTGGCCGGGGTCTACGAAAAAGAAGTCGACCGTGAATCGGCCTACGAGAAACTCAAGGCACGTGCCGAAGCCGCCGTCCCAGCGACCGGTGCAGCAGCCCAGACCAGCAGTGGCGGCATTCTGGGTGGGCTGAACGACATGCTGTTTGGCACTACCGGGCCGCGCGGCGCCAAGTACGATGGACTGGCGCAAAGCATGGCCAAGTCTGCCGTGCGGACCATGGGCTCCACCGTGGGGCGTGAGATCATCCGCGGCGTGCTGGGAAGCTTGTTGGGCAGCAAGAGGCGCTGAAAGCGACCCCGTCCCCGCAACCCGTTATTCAAAACAAAGAAAAATTCATCCATTTATGAGCAACGTTCACCTGATCGATCACCCGCTGGTGCAGCACAAGCTGACCCTGATGCGCCGCAAGGATGCCTCCACCAACACCTTTCGCACCCTGCTCAATGAACTGAGCAGCCTGATGGCCTATGAGGTCACGCGTGACATGCTGCTGCAGGACGTCGAAGTCGAAACACCCCTGGAAACCATGACCGGCAAGGTGATTGACGGAAAAAAACTGGTGTTTGTGTCGATTTTGCGGGCCGGAAACGGCATTCTGGAAGGCATGCTCAGCGTGGTGCCGGGCGCCCGCGTCGGCCATGTGGGCCTGTACCGCGACCCGCAAACGCTGCAACCGGTCGAGTATTACTTCAAGATGCCGCAGGAAATGGAAGCGCGCGACATCGTGATCGTCGACCCGATGCTGGCCACCGGCAATTCGGCCATTGCCGCCGTCGACCGGCTTAAAAAACTCAAGCCAAAATCCATCAAGTTTGTCTGCTTGCTGACCTGCCCTGAAGGCATTGCCGCCCTGCAAAAAGCCCACCCCGACGTGGCCATCTACACCGCTGCGATTGACCGGCAACTCAACGAGCACGGCTACATCCTGCCCGGCCTGGGTGACGCCGGCGACCGCATTTTCGGCACCAAGTAAGCATGCTTGCCGTGCGGCCATTGGCCTTGGCGCTGCTGTTGGCCGTGGCGCCGGTTATCCATGCGCTGCCTTTTACACCCGCCCGCGACAGCGAAGTGGTGGAACGCCTGCCACTGGCCAGCGACCCGTCGGTGCGCCGCGTCGAGTCGCTGCGCAAGCAGCTGGCCGCCCGACCCGGCGACGCGGCGCTGCGCGTGGACATCGCCCAGCGTTACTTCGACCTGGCCATGGCCCAGGGCGACCCGCGTTTTGTCGGCTACGCCTCGGCCGCCATCGCGCCGCTGGCGGCGAACCCTGGCGACAGCGCCGGCTACTGGCTGGTGCGCGGGCTGATACAGCAGTTCAGCCATGACTTTGAGGGCGCGCTGGCCAGCTTGGCCAAGGCCAGCCAGCTTGACCCCCGCTCCCCGGTGGCGCTGTCCTGGCGCGCCGCGATTTTCATGGTGCAGGCCCGCTACCCAGAAGCGCTGGCCGATTGTGCGCGGCTGGCGCCCCTGGCCGAACCGTTGCTGGGCGCGGGCTGCAGCGCATATGCGCGGTCCATGACGGGCCCGTTGCTGCCCACATTCGACGCGCTGAGCGACGCCGTCAAGGCCGCACCGCATGCCGCACCGTCCTTGCTGCTGTGGCAATACACACGGCTCGCTGAAATGGCCTGGCGGCTGCAGCGCCCTGCGCTCGCTGAAAGCTATTTTCAAAATGCCCTCGCGCTGGGCATCACCGACCAGTTCCTGCTGGGCGCTTATGCTGACTTTCTACTGACGCAGCAGCGCCCCGGCGAGGTGCTCAAACTCCTGGCGGGCTGGGAGCGGTCAGACATTTTGCTGTTGCGCCTGGCGCTGGCCGGCCGCGCTGCAGCGGGCGCACGAACCGACGAATGGACCGCTCAGTTGCGCGACCGTTTCCAGGCTGCCGCGCAGCGCGGCGACCGCCTGCACGAACAGGAAGCCGCGCGCTTTGAGCTGGACCTGGAACGCAACGCCGCGAAGGCGCTGGAACTCGCGGCCCGCAACTACCAGGTCCAAAAAGAGCCCCGCGACGCTGAAATCCTGATGCGTGCTGCGCTCGCTGCGCGCCAGGCCAGGGCCGCCCAAGCCGCGCTCGACTGGTTGCGCAGCAGCGGCTACCAGGACCCGGCACTTCACCTGCTGGCCGATGCGCTCGCCGCGCAGGGAGCCGCACGGTGATCCAATTGCGACAGCTTTTTCTGCTGCTGGCCCTGCTGATGCTCCAGGCCCCGGCCTGGGCCCACAAGCCCAGTGACAGCTACCTGACGCTGCGCGCCACCACCGGCCGCAGCGACATTGCGGTGCGCTGGGACATCGCGCTGCGCGACCTCGACTATGTGCTGCAGCTGGACCGCGACGGCAACGGCGAGATCAACTGGGGCGAGGTGCGCCAGCGCAGCGATGACATCACGCGGCTGGCCACCAGCCGGCTGGCCTTGTCGTCTTCCGGTCAGCCCTGTACCTGGGCGACGGCCAGCCCCTTGATGCTGGACCGGCACAGCGACGGCACCTATGCCGTGCTGAGCCTGACGGCGCATTGCGCCCGCCTGACTGGGGCGCTGGACGCGCGGTATTCGCTGCTGTTTGATGTCGACCCGTCGCACCGGGGTCTGGTGCAATGGATTGCGCCGGGCACCGAGGAGGTTCAGGCCCTGGTTTTTGGCACCGAGTCCGCCGCGCAGTCGCTGGCGCTGCAGCCGCCTGGCGCCTGGCAGACCCTGCGCCAGTACCTGGTCGACGGCGTCTGGCACATCTGGATCGGCTATGACCACATCCTGTTTTTGCTGGCCCTGCTGCTGCCGGCCGTGCTGGTGCGGCGAGATGGCCAATGGCATGGCGCGCCCCACCTGGCGGGCGCCGTCAAGGAAGTGCTCAAAGTGGTCACCGCCTTCACGCTGGCCCATTCCATCACCCTGAGCCTGGCGGCGCTGGAGGTGGTCAGCCTGCCTTCGCGCTTCGTTGAATCGGCGATTGCCGCGTCGGTGGTGGTGGCGGCATTGAGCAACCTGCGCGGCACACTGGAATCCCGGCGCTGGGTCATGGCGTTTGCGTTCGGACTGCTGCACGGCTTTGGTTTTGCGTCGGTGCTGGCCGACCTGGGACTGCCGCAGGGCGCGCTGGTGCTGGCCCTGGTGGGCTTTAACGTCGGTGTGGAACTGGGCCAGCTGGCCATCGTCGCGGTGTTCCTGCCCGTGGCCTACAGTTTGCGCGCCACCGGCTTTTACCGGGTCGGCGTGCTCAAGTTTGGCTCCGTTCTGGTGGCGCTGCTGGCCGCATGGTGGCTGGTGCAGCGGATGTTTGACCTGTAGCGACTGTCAATTTTTAAAAAAAGGAAGAGGGGCGCCACCATGAAAATCATGGGAATCCTGTTGTTGCTGGCCTTGATGTTGGCCGTGCTGGTGGTGGGCGCGGGCCAGCTGGGATTTTTCAGCGGGCGCACGCCAGACGGGCTGGGCGTGCAAGCCGGACGCCTCAAGGCGCCCGCCCAGACCCCCAACAGCGTGTCCAGCCAGGCCGGACTTTTTCCCGGGCATCCGCAGCGCCGCTATGCCGAGATTGCGCCTTTTACCTACACCGGCGACGGCCAGGCCGCCCTGCGCCGGCTGGCCGCCCTGCTGCAGTCCAGTGACCGCTGCCTGCTGGTAACCCAATCGCCTGACTACCTGTATGCCCAGTGCAGCACGCGCTGGCTGAAATTTACCGACGATGTGGAGTTTTATCTGGACGCGTCGGCGGGCGTGATTCACGTGCGCTCGGCCAGCCGGATCGGGCGCAGTGACCTGGGCGTCAACCGCGCACGGGTCGAGGCTTTGCGGGCGCGTTTCGCGGCAGGCGGACAAGCCTCTGACATACTTCAAAAGTAATAGCTAATAGCGCCCGTATTCATTGGGTTGAAGGCGTTTTTAATGCATCTCATGGCGTTGTGCGAGGCGCCGTGCCGCGCTCAGCAACTCAGGGTTTTGCCGTGCGCTGATGGCGGGCAAAGAAGGTCCACATCATCAGCGTCGCGTCCGGACCTTCCGGCGCGGTGAAGGCCAGGCTGCCATCCCCGCCGCTCCAGGCATGGCCCAGCGAGTTGATTTCGCAGCGCAGCAGCAGTGGTTTTTGGCCCGCATAGTAAGTCTCGGTCTGGTAGCCGTGGCGCGGACTGCGGCCGCCTGTGCGCGCCGCATAGCTGCGGCTGACCGGCTCGGGGCGGGTGATGGCGGGCGCGTTGATGATCGCAAATTGCTCTGTCAGCTGCGTCGCATTGATGTGCCGAACCACCGGGTCGCGGGCGCCGTGAATCAAAATTGCGGGCATGCCGGGGAACTGCGGCAGCGCGCTGGCAAACGAATGGGCGGTTTCACGGTAGCTGCGGCCAGAGCCTTGCTGCATGGCGCGAAAAGCGCCCAGGGGCGAGTCGCTGGTGCCAAAAACCGGCGCCGAATGCAGGCCCACTGCGGCAATCAGCTCGGGGTGGCGCAAGGCCAGAATGGTGGCCAGCCCGGCGCCGGCCGACAGGCCCGCCACATAGGTGCGCGACTTGTCCAGCCGGTGCTTGACCTGAACCTGCGCAATCATCCCGGCCATCAGTGCGATGTCGCCCTCGCCCTGCTGGGTGGCGCGCTTGTACCAGTGCCAGCACCGGTGTCGGTCCGCGGCCGCCGACTGCTGCGGGTAAAGCACCGCAAAACCCTTGCGCTCGGCCAACTGGTTCATCTTCGTCGACAGCGCAAAGTCAGGGGCCGTCTGCTGGCAGCCGTGCAGCATGACCACCAGCGGACGAGTCGTTGCCGACGCGCTGGCGGGCAGATACAGCCAGTAGGCCATGCGCCGTGCCGGGGCCAGTTGCCCGTCTGCCGGCACCGTGAAATGCGACTTTTTCCAGACGCCTGGCCAGGGGCAAATCGGGCGGGCCGGCTCTGCCGATGATTTACGAGGCGGCTTGGCGGTTTTTGCTGGTGTTAACTTGAGACCTTGGGTGGCCTTGACGGCTTTGGCGCGCCGCGCGGGCTTGGGCATCAGGCTGGTCAGGAGCTTGCGGCCCTGCGCTCGCTGTGCCTTGCCGATGCGCGCGATGTTCTTCAGCCAGAGGCTGGTCAGACTTTGGGCCATGGTGTCAATTTGGTGTCAGTTGGAAAACGCATGGAAATGCGCGCTTTGGCCCGGATCGGGCGAAGGCGCGAATTTTCCTTTTTAAATGGCTAGCGGCTTATTTTGCTGCAGTGCAGCAAAATAGTCTGTCAGCAACAACCTACAGTTCGTTCGGCAGACCGATAATCGGGCTATTCGCCTGGTAACCTGCCACCTGGACTGTGATGACGCGCGCTGCCAGGCGCCAGACTGGCCTTCTTTTTCTCCCAGAATCACCACCATGCAAGATTTTTTGACCGCCGCGCTTTACAAGTTTGTTGAACTGCCGGACTTTGCCGAGCTCCAGGCGCCGCTGCTCGCATGCTGCGAGGCCCACGGCGTCAAGGGCACGCTGTTGCTGGCGTCCGAAGGCATCAACGGCACCATTGCCGGACGATACGAAGACGTCCATGCCGTGCTGGCTTTTTTGCGCCAGGACCCGCGCCTGGCCGCGCTGGAGCACAAGGAAGCCTATGCCCCGCACATGCCTTTTTACCGGATGAAGGTGCGCCTCAAGCGCGAAATCGTCACCCTGGGCGTTCCGGACGTGCACCCGGCGCGCATGGCCGGCCAGTACGTCAAGCCGCAGGACTGGAACCAGCTGCTGGCAGACCCTGCCGTCGTGCTGGTCGACACGCGCAACGACTACGAGGTGTCCATCGGCACTTTTCAGGGCGCCATCAACCCGGCAACCCACAGTTTTTCAGAACTGCCCGACTGGGTGGAACGTGAAATGCAGGAAGGCGGCAAGCTCGCAGACGTGAATGGCCAAAAACCCAAAGTCGCGATGTTTTGCACCGGCGGCATCCGCTGCGAAAAATCAACCGCTTTCTTGCGTGCCAAGGGATTTGACGAGGTCTACCACCTCGAAGGCGGCATCCTTAAATACCTGGAAACCGTGCCCGAGGCCCAAAGCACCTGGCAAGGCGAGTGCTTTGTGTTCGATGAGCGCGTATCAGTGGGCCATGGCCTGCATGCCGGTGACTTCACACTGTGCCGCTCATGCCGCGACCCGCTGAGCGCCGATGACCGGGCTTCGCCGCTGTATGAACGGGGCGTGAGTTGCGCGCACTGCCATGACCGCACCACCGAACAGCAAAAAGAGGGTTACCGCGAGCGCCAGCGGCAGGTCGACCTGGCCGAAGCGCGCCACCAGGCGCATATTGGCGTGCGCCAGCCGGGCAGCGCCTGAAGCCGCCGTGACGCCTGATTCCGCCCTGCCCGTCCTGTATTCGTTCCGGCGCTGCCCCTACGCCATGCGCGCCCGGCTGGCGCTGGCGGTGAGCGGCCAGCCCTGCGAATTGCGGGAGATTGTGCTGCGCGACAAACCGCCTGAGATGCTGGCAGCCTCCCCCAAGGCCACCGTACCGGTGCTGGTGCTCGCCAGCGGTGAGGTGCTGGAACAAAGCCTGGCCATCATGCAGTGGGCCCTGCGCCAGCGCGACCCCGAAGGCTGGCTCCCGGCCGACAGCGCCGGTCAGCAAGCCCAGCAAGCGCTGATTGCCGCCAACGACGGCCCTTTCAAGCACGCCCTTGACCGCTACAAATACCCGAACCGCTACGCCGGGGAACATGCGGGCGATGAGCAAGCCTTTGCAGAATCCCACCGCAGCCATGCAGCCGCGTGGCTCCTGTCGCTGGACACCCTGCTGTGCCGCCACGACGGGCTGTGCGGCCCCACCGCCTGCCTGGCCGACATGGCCATCCTGCCTTTTGTGCGCCAGTTTGCCCATACCGACCCGGGCTGGTTTGCAGCCCAGCCCTGGCCGCAGCTGGGCGCCTGGCTGGGACGCTGGGAGTCCAGTGCGCTATTTCACCAGGTCATGGAAAAATATCAGCCCTGGCAGGCCGGGCGCTGCGGCCCTGCTTTTCCACCTGCAACATCAACGCATGACGCTGAAATTTAAGCATTTCAGGCCTCTCGCCCTTACGGAACGGGCGCCAAGCGCTATCAATTAAGTCGTTTGTTGACGCTCAAGCTTCCGGTGCAATCGCCTCGGCGTAGTCATACAGCGCACCCAGAACCGCTTCGCCCCGCTCGTCGGCGGTTTCCTGCAGGGTGTCAATCTCGGCAAACAGGGCGTCCACGTTGCGGGCACCGCCCTCGCCTTCGAGCAGCCGGGCCACGCGGTGGGCCTCCCAGCGCTCGGTTTCTTCGGGCGTCAGGGTGTCGGCAAAGTTGCGCGCCCGGTAACGAAACACCAGCTCAGGCAGGCGCTCGTCGTCAAAGCCCATGCGGCTGTGCGCCAGTTCGGCCGGCGGCAGCGCGCGCAGCTGGTTTAGCCGTCGCCGGTCCGCGTTGCCAATGAAGCCGCCGTACAGGTCCTCGTCCACGTCGGGCGTGGCGGCGGCGGGACGCTGAAACACCTCGGGCCAGATGGCGCTCATGTCGGGCAGGCCTGCCGCAATTTCGGCATGGCGCAGGGCGGCCTCCATGTCGATACCCCATTTGGTCGCCATCTCGGGGCTCAGGGTTTGCAGCTTGCGCACCACCATCGGTGATTTGTTGAGGTGAACCGATTTAAGCGGCAGGCGCTGCACGCCCTCCGGCAACTCTGCCGACTTGCTGAACAGCCGCAGGCGCAGCGTGGCCACGTCCAGCAAGGGCAACTCGCTGGGGTCATGCGCCAGGTCCCAGGCCAGCAGCTCGTTTTTATTGGCAGGATGCGTCGCCAGCGGCCACATCACGGCCAGGCAGCCGCGCTCGGACGGGAACATGCCCGACACATGCAGAAAAGGCCGCGCCGTCTGGCGGCTGGCGGGCAGGCCCAATTCGGCCGCGACGCGGTCCTTTTTGTGCAGACCCAGGCAAAAATCAAACAGCTTGGGCTGGGCCGTACGGATCAGGCGCGCCAGCGCAATGGTGGCGCGCACGTCGGACAGCGCGTCGTGCGCCGCCTCGTGCAGCAGGCCGTTGGCGCGCGCCAGGTCTTCCAGCTTGAAGCTGGGCTTGCCGACAAAGGGGCCGTCCGGCTTGATTGGCCAGACAATGCCCTCGGGCCGCAGCGCATAGGCCATGCGCACCACGTCCAGCAGGTCCCAGCGGCCGCAGTCGTTTTGCCATTCGCGCGCATATGGATCAATCAGGTTGCGCCAGAACAGGTGGCGCGTGACTTCGTCGTCAAAACGGATGGTGTTGTAGCCCACGCCGATCGTGCCGGGCTGGCCCAGGACCTGTTCGATCTGCGCCGCAAACGCATGCTCGGGCAGGCCGTGCTGCAGGCAATGCTGGGGCGTGATGCCGGTGATCAGGCAGGACGCCGGATCCGGCAGGTAGTCGTTGGCGGGCTGGCAGTACAGCATCAGCGGCTCGCCGATTTCGTTCAGCTCGGAATCGGTACGGATGCCGGCAAACTGCGAGGGCCGGTCACGGCGGGTGTTCAGACCAAAGGTCTCGTAGTCATGCCAAAGAAAGGTGTGCGGAGCCATCAGGTGGTATCTTCAATTTTTTTAAGAAAAATAGGCTTCTAGCCCATATAGCGTAAGGGTGAGTAGCTATGAATGCAGTAGCGCCATAAGAAAAGGCCGATAGCGTGATGCTACCGGCCTTTCAGGTCATTTTCGCCTTTTCAGGCTGTGCTGAGGAAATCTGCCCGGTCAGCCCGCCGCGGCGGCTTCCGCCTCGGGCTTGGCACGGCCTTCTTTCTTGGGCAAGGGCTGGATGTCGAGCTCGACTTCGCCAGTCTCCACGCCTTTTTCGTCGGTCGTGATCTTCATGTCTACCGTCAGGCGGCCACCGTCGATCAGGCGTCCGAACAGCAACTCGTCGGCCAGTGCACGGCGGATCGTGTCCTGGATCAGGCGCTGCATCGGGCGCGCACCCATCAGCGGATCAAACCCCTTCTTGGCCAGGTACTTGCGAAGCGTGTCGGTGAAGGTCACTTCCACTTTCTTCTCGGCCAGCTGCGTTTCGAGCTGCAGCAGGAACTTGTCGACCACGCGCAGGATGACGGTCTCGTCGAGTGCCTTGAAGCTCACCACCGCATCGAGGCGGTTGCGGAACTCGGGCGTGAACAGGCGCTTGATGTCTGCCATTTCGTCACCGGCTTCACGCGGATTGGTAAAGCCAATCGTTGCCTTGTTCATGGTCTCGGCGCCCGCGTTGGTCGTCATGACGATGATCACGTTGCGGAAATCGGCCTTGCGCCCGTTGTTGTCCGTCAGCGTGCCGTGGTCCATGACCTGCAGCAGCACGTTGAAGATGTCAGGGTGCGCTTTTTCGATTTCGTCGAGCAGCAGCACGCAATGCGGCTTCTTGGTCACGGCCTCGGTCAGCAGGCCGCCCTGGTCAAAGCCGACATAGCCCGGAGGCGCGCCGATCAGGCGGCTCACGGCATGGCGCTCCATGTACTCGGACATGTCAAAGCGGATCAGCTCGATGCCCATGATGTAGGCCAGCTGCTTGGCGGCTTCGGTCTTGCCGACGCCCGTGGGGCCCGAAAACAGGAAGCAGCCAATTGGCTTGTCGTCTTTGCCCAGGCCAGAGCGCGCCATCTTGACGGAGGACGCCAGCACGTCGAGTGCCTTGTCCTGGCCGAACACCACGCTTTTCAGGTCGCGCTCCAGCGTTTTCAGCT
>NZ_JADMJK010000165.1 GCF_018780625.1 Polaromonas sp.
GTCAGGCGCAGCGCTGGGCTGCTCAACGCGCCCATGGACGAGGAGGGCGGCTTTGAAATCGCCCGGCGTTCGCGCGGCACGCCGCGCATCGCTAACCGCCTGCTGCGCCGGGTGCGCGATTACGCCGATGTCAAGGGCAGTGGAACCATCTCGCTGGACATTGCCAACCGGGCGCTGGCCATGCTGGATGTGGACCCGCAGGGCTTTGACCTGATGGACCGCAAGTTTCTGGAGGCGGTGATTCTGCGTTTTGACGGCGGACCGGTCGGGCTGGACAACATAGCCGCCAGCATTGGCGAAGAGCGTGACACGATTGAAGACGTGATCGAGCCCTACCTGATTCAGCAGGGTTTTTTGCAGCGCACCCCGCGCGGGCGCATCGCCACACTGGCGGCATACCGCCATCTGGGCGTGGCGCCGCCGGTTAGCGGCGACGACATGTTCGCCTGACGGCCCGCAGCCTTTCCGGTCAGGTCATCGCGCCGCGCGCATCGACCTGGATGATGCGCCGCACCAGGCCGCTGCGCAGGCCGCCGCTCACGCCAATCATCACATCGTGCAGGTTCACGGTCGGGTCGCAGTGGCCGGGAATCAGCCACAGCATCTGGCCCAGTGCGGGCAGGCGGGTGCAGCCTGCAGCGGGCCGCAAGATACCGTGTTCGTCGCCGCCGTTGAAGTAGTCCAGCATGCGCTCGCCGGCAAAGGCATGCACCAGCGGCATGCCGGAATCAATGGCGTGGCTTTTGTGGCCGGCGTCGCACACGGCATGGCTGCCCTTGCTGCTGATGACCTGGGTTTTGACGAACAGGGCGTGCTCAAAATGTGGCTGCGCCGGGTCGCGCTCGTTTTGCGCATAGTCGGCGTCCATGAACAGGAAGGAGCCCGCCTGCAACTCGCCATACACGCCACTGGCCGCTTCCTGCAACAGGCTGCCGGTGCCAGCGCCTGTGACCAGGTCCACTGCAATCCCCTGGGCTTCGATCAGCTGGCGCGTGCTGAGCGCCGCTGCCACCGCCTGGGCCGTGGCCTCGCGCCTGTCCTGGGCGTGGCGCAGGTGCTGGGCCTTGCCATGGTAGGCCTGCAGGCCGGCAAAGCGCAGCGCCGGGTGCTTGCGGATTTCCAGCGCCAGCAGCACGGCCGCCGGTCCGGGCTCTACGCCGCAGCGGCCCTGGCCGACATCAATTTCAACAAATACGTCAATCACCGTCGCCACCCCGGCCTGACCGTCGCCGGCCCTGGCCTCGTTCATGGCCTGCGCGAGCCGGATCACGCCATCCGTGCTGTCCACCGCAATGGCGAGCTGGCCCCCGTGGGCCGCCACTTGTTGCGTGAGCGCGGCCACGCGGGCCAGTTTGCCGGGGGCAATCACCTGGTTGGTGATGTAGACGTTGTGGACGCCGCCGGCCACCATGACCTCGGCCTCTGAGGTTTTCTGCACGCACACGCCTACCGCGCCGGCCTTGATCTGCATTTTGGCCAATGCGACGCTCTTGTGCAGCTTGGCGTGGGGACGCCAGAGGATGCGGTGTTTTTTTGCAAACTCGGCCATTCGGCTCAGGTTGCGCTTCATGGCGTCCAGGTCAATCACCAGGGCGGGCGTATCGACATCGCTGACCGGTTTGCCCAGCAATGTGTCCCACTGGGCTGCCGGGGCGCTCATGCGCGGCTTACGGCGTTGACGGCGTCGGCCAGAAGGGTGTCATCGCGCGCAGTGTCCTCAAGGTGCTGGGTATCGGCCCAGCCCACCAGCGTAAAGCCCTCCGGCGTCCAGAGCAGGCGGTTGATGGCGGTGTTGCCCAGGGCCCAGGTGCGCGGTGCCTGGAGGTCCAGCCGGGTGGCGGCGCGGTACAGCACGTCCATCACGCCGCCGTGGCCCACCAGCGCAATCAGCTCGCCGGGGTGTAGCGCGGCCAGCCGCTCGGCGG
>NZ_JADMJK010000061.1 GCF_018780625.1 Polaromonas sp.
AATCCGGCAAAGATAAAGGCAAATTCATGCATAGGGGAGAAAATGTAGCGTCGCTGCTTATGAAACCAAACTACACATTTGTTCTTCTCTTATGCGGATAAGCTTATTTGCCAGTATTCATGCGGGTTCCGGGGTGTTTAGGCGCGCAGATCGTATAAGCGCGGCGACGCGGGCTGGACCTGCCTGGCGCCCAAAGGCTGCATGCTGGTACAGTCCGTGCTTTTTGGTCTGGACGGTCTGAAGGCCTGCCCACGCCACGCTTGGCATTGCTAATTAATTAATTGATTGATGGATGGAGACAATAGTGAAATTTACGAAATCGGCCCTGATGGGCGCTTTGATGCTGGCGTCGGTCGCCAGCCTGGCCCAGGCGGCGTCCAAGACGCCCATCAAGATCGGGGAGATCAACAGCTATTCGACCATGCCGCAGTTCACCCAGCCTTACCGCCAGGGCTGGCAGCTGGCCGTCGAAGAGATCAATGTGGCGGGCGGCCTGCTGGGCCGCAAGGTTGAAGTGATCGCCCGCGACGACGCCGGCAAGCCCGAAGAAGCGCTGCGTCACGCGATTGAGCTGACCTCCAAGGAAAAGGTCGATGTGCTGGCCGGCGGTTTTTTGTCCAACGTGGGACTGGCCCTGGCCGACCATGCGCAGAAAAACAAGCGCCTGTTCATTGCCAGCGAGCCCTTGACGGATGCCCTGGTGTGGGAAAAAGGCAATCGCTACACCTTCCGCCTGCGCCCCAGCACCTATATGCAGGCCGCGATGCTGGTGGAAGAAGCCGCCAAGCTGCCGGCCAAGCGCTGGGCGACGATTGCGCCCAACTACGAATACGGCCAAAGCGCGGTGGCCAGCTTCAAGGAATTGCTCAAGGCCAAGCGCCCTGATGTGGAGTTTGTCGGCGAACAGTGGCCGGCGTTGGGCAAACTGGAGGCCGGCACCACGCTGCAGGCCACGATGCAGTCCAAGCCTGACGCTATTTTCAACGTGACCTTTGGTGCCGACCTGGCCAAACTGGTGCGCGAAGGCAACCAGCGCGGCATTTTCCCCAAAACGCCGGTGGTGTCCCTGTTGTCGGGCGAGCCTGAATACCTGGATGTGCTGAAAGACGAAACGCCCAAGGGCTGGATCGTGACCGGCTACCCCTGGGACCAGATCGACTCCAACGAGCATGCCAGCTTTGCCGCCAACTATTACCGGCGCTTCAAGGAATATCCCAAGGTCGGTTCGGTCGTGGGCTATTCCACCATGCAGGCGATTTTTGCCGGTATTAAAAAAGCCAATTCCACCGACAACGAAAAGCTGGTGACGGCGCTGCGCGGCCTGAAATTCTCGACCCCGTTTGGCCCGGCCGAGTTCCGTGCCATCGACCACCAGGCCACCATGGGTGCCTACGTCGGCAAGCTCGACATGCGCGGCAACAAAGGCACCATGGTGCAGTGGCGCTATGCCGACGGCAGGGCGTATTTGCCGACTGATGCTTATGTCAAGGCGCGCCGCCCGGCAGAAGCCATGAAGTAATTTTGGTCAGCCCGCAATGGGCGGCACAAGCGCATCAGCCAGGCGCTGCTCCAGCGGCAAGGGCTCGCCGTGCAGCCTGGCCGCCAGCAGTTCAGCGCACAGGGCGGCCAGCGTCAGGCCGCGCGATCCCATGCCGCTGCAAACCCACAGCTTGGGCGGCGCCAGCGGCCCCAGCGCCGGCAGGCGGCTGGGCGTGGCGCAGCGAACGCCCGCCCAGGCGTGCACTTGACCGTTTGTAAATTGGCTTGCCAACCCTTGGGCGGCCAGCGGCAGCAGGGTTTGCAGTTTGCTGAAATTGTGCTGCTCGTCCTCGGGCCGGATCTCGGCGTGGGCGTTGTCCCGCTCGAACGTGGAGCCCGTGACCCAGGCCAAGCCGTCTGCGTTGTCCAGCGGCAAGGC
>NZ_JADMJK010000021.1 GCF_018780625.1 Polaromonas sp.
CCTGCGGCCCGGCAAAGCCGGTTCCGCGGCCCCTGCCGGGGGATGCGGGGGCAGCCCGGCGCTGTGGCCGTGGCTTTCCTGTTTACCCTCACTGCTGACATGCCTACCCGGGAATCTTTTCTAGGCAGTAGCCGAGGCCGCGCACCGTGGCGATCCGGATCGGGCCTTTTTCAATCTTCTTGCGCAGGCGGTGGATGTAGACCTCGATCGCGTTGTTGCTGACTTCCTCGCCCCATTCACACAGGCGCTCGACCAGCTGGTCCTTGCTGACGAGCCGGCCGGCGCGCTGCAGCAGCACTTCAAGCAGCCCCAGCTCGCGCGCCGACAACTCCAGCATCTGGCCGTCGATGGTGGCCACGCGCCCGGCCTGGTCGTAAATCAGCGGGCCGTGCTTGATGGTGCTGCTGGCACCGCCCATGCCGCGCCGGCACAGCGCCCGCACGCGCGCTTCGAGTTCCTGCAGCGAAAACGGCTTGGCCATGTAGTCGTCCGCGCCGTAGTCCAGGCCCTTGACGCGCTCTTCGACGCTGTCGGCAGCGGTCAGGATCAGCACCGGCAGGGCCGAGCCGCGCGCGCGCAGCCGTTTCAGCACTTCCAGCCCGTGCATGCGCGGCAGGCCCAGGTCCAGAATCAGCAGATCGAATTCGGTGTTGGTCAGCAGGGCGGCATCGGCTTCGGTGCCGCTGGCCACGTGGTCGGCGGCGGCGCCTGACGCGCGCAGGGTGCGCAGCAGGCCATCGGCCAGAACCTGGTCGTCTTCTGCAATCAAAATTCGCATGCTTGTCTCCCTAATGTCGGCCTGCCTCCCGCTCGGCGGGCCGGTGTTGTTGTTGGTCGGAAGAATTCTAGGCTTTTCCGGCAGCACGATGCGGGCATGCCCTGCCAGACTAGGCCCCGCAATACGCTTCAAGCCCCAGCGCGACCACGGTGGCCACGTCCTGGCCGACCGCCTGCCGGAATTCGTCTTCGGCCTGCGCTACGGCGCCCTTGAAGGCGTCCAGCCACAGCAGGCCTGCGTCGGTGAACAGCACCTGCCGGGCGCGCTTGTCGTGCGGGTCGGGCGCCCGCCTGACCAGGCCCCAGGCTTCGCACTGGTCGACCAGGTCGCCCATGGCCTGCTTGCTCATGCCGGCGCTTGCCGCCAGGTCGGTCAGCCGCGACCCTTGCACAGCCAGGTGGCGCGTGATGTGGATGTGCGCCGCACCCACCTGGCCGCGCGCGGCCAGGTTGGAAAGCGCCAGCGGCACCAGTACGTTGCGGGCCATCAGCACCAGCACGCGCTCGTCAAAGCGCCGCAGCGCGTGGCCCAGCAGGCGCCCCAGATGGGTCTGCCGCCAGCCCGGATCGCCGGCGCCTTGCGGGAGCGGTTGCGCGTCGGTTTGTTGCATCTGCCCATGTTACTTGGCGCGCCGCAATCAGTCAGGCAAACTGACTAAAAATAGGGTTTACTTATTTCAATGACGCCCATAAAGTACTGGTCATGCATCCAGCTTGTGCCGCAAGGCCCGCGCTGAAAAACGCTGCAAAGCGAGCCCAACAGTTTTTACATCATTGATTTTCAAGGAGATTTTCATGGACGCACCGGTCAAACCCAATCCAGCCCTGAACACCGAAAAAGCCAAGGCCCTGCAAGCCGCGCTGGCCCAGATTGAAAAGCAGTTTGGCAAGGGCACCATCATGAAGCTGGGTGCCGGCGAAGTGATTGAAGACATCCAGGTGGTCTCCACCGGCTCGCTGGGCCTGGACATTGCGCTTGGCGTGGGCGGCCTGCCGCGCGGCCGGGTGGTCGAAATCTACGGCCCCGAGTCGTCGGGCAAAACCACGCTGACGCTGCAGGTCATTGCCGAAATGCAAAAAATCGGCGGCACCTGCGCCTTTGTCGACGCCGAGCACGCGCTGGACATCCAGTACGCGCAAAAGCTGGGCGTCAATCTGCAGGAGCTGCTGATTTCCCAGCCCGACACCGGCGAGCAGGCGCTTGAAATTGTCGATTCGCTGGTCCGTTCCGGCGCCGTCGACCTGATCGTGATCGACTCGGTCGCAGCGCTCACGCCCAAGGCCGAACTCGAAGGCGAAATGGGCGATTCGCTGCCCGGCCTGCAGGCGCGCCTGATGAGCCAGGCCCTGAGGAAACTCACCGCCACCATCAAGAAAGCCAATTGCATGGTGATTTTCATCAACCAGATCCGCATGAAGATCGGCGTGATGTTCGGCAGCCCTGAAACCACCACTGGCGGCAATGCGCTGAAGTTCTACGCCTCGGTGCGGCTGGACATCCGCCGCATCGGCTCCATCAAAAAGGGCGACGAGGTCATCGGCAACGAGACCCGTGTCAAGGTGGTCAAGAACAAGGTCGCCTCGCCCTTCAAGACCGCCGAGTTCGACATTTTGTATGGCGAAGGCATCAGCCGCCTGGGTGAGGTGATCGACCTCGGCGTGGCCGGCCACATCGTTGAAAAAGCCGGTGCCTGGTACGCCTACAACGGCGAAAAAATCGGCCAGGGCCGCGACAACGCGCGTGAGTTCCTGAAGGAAAACCCGGTCCTGGCCATCGAGATCGAGAACAAGGTCCGCGAATCGCTGGGCATTCCGCTGGTGCAGCCCGCCGTGGCGGTTGCCGACGCAGGCGATAGCGCTGAAAAGGCCGCCAAACCGGCCAAGGTCGACAAGGCCCCCAAAGCTGCAGCCTGATCCGGTTTTATAGGAAAAATAACTTGCCGGCCCAGTATTTGCCGAGACATGTAGCTATTAAAAACGTAGTATTTTCGTGCGGAATCCAACGATAAATCCGGCCAAGCCCGCCGCCCGCGCGGGCTTTGGCCTGTCGCTCAAGGGGCGCGCCCTGCGCCTGCTGTCTGGCCGCGAGCATTCGCGCGCCGAACTGGAGCGCAAGCTCAAAGCCCATGAGGAAACGCCGGGCCAGCTGGCGCAGGTGCTCGACGACTTGCAGGCCAAGGACTTCATCAGCGAAGCGCGGGTGGTCGAGTCGGTCATCAACCGGCGCGCTGCGCGTTTTGGCGCGTCGCGCATCAAGTACGAACTGCTGAACAAGGGGCTGGGCGCCGAAGCCGTGGCCGAGGCGGTGAACAGCCTCAAGGCCAGCGAACTTGAGCGCGCCCGCGACATCTGGCGCAAGAAGTTTGACGGTCCCGCGCTGGATGCCGCCGGACGCGCCAAACAGATGCGCTTTCTGGCCGCCCGGGGCTTTGGCGGCGACGTGATCCGCCGCGTGGTGGCGCAGACTGAAGACGACTAAGGGGCGCTCTTAAACCCAGCAGGGGCCGTGGAACCGGCTATGCCGGGCCACAGGCGCAGCGTCCCCCTCGGGGGGCAGCGAACCACACGAAGTGGGGAGCGTGGGGGCTATATTCCAGCAGGGGCCGTGGAGCCGGCTATGCCGGACCACAGGCGCAGCGGCCCCCTCGGGGGGCAGTGAGTTACACGCAGTGCGCGACCGTGGGGGCTATATCTCCAGCATCAGCTGCAGGTTTTGCACCGCCGCGCCACTGGCGCCCTTGCCCAGGTTGTCCAGCCGTGCCACCAGCACCGCGTGGCGGTGGGCATCGTTGCCAAACACGCGCAGTTCCATCTTGTTGGTGTCTTTCAGTGCCACCGCGTCCAGCTTGCCCGATTCGGGTGCGGCTTCCACCGTGACCCATTGGCTGCCTGCGTAGTGGCGGGCCAGTACGTCGTGCAGCTGCGCGGCGCTTGGCTGGCCGGGCAGCAGGTCCAGGTGCAGCGGCAACTGCACCAGCATGCCCTGGATGAAGTTGCCGACCGAGGGAATGAACACCGGGCGACGCGTCAATCCCGTGTATTTCATGATTTCAGGCAGGTGCTTGTGTTCCAGGCCGAGGCCGTACAGCTCAAACGCGGGCGCGGTCCCGGCTTCGTAGGCTTCGATCATGGGCCGCCCGCCGCCTGAGTAGCCGCTCACGGCGGGCAGGCACAAGGGGAAATCAGCAGGCATCAGGCCGGCATCGACCAGCGGACGGATCAGCGCAATCGCGCCGGTGGCGTAGCAGCCCGGGTTGGCCACGCGCTCGGCGGCCACCACGGCGTCCTGCTGGCCGGGGGCCAGTTCGGGAAAGCCAAAAACCCAGCCGGGCGCGGTGCGGTGGGCGGTGGAGGCGTCAATGATCTTGGGTTTTTTGCCGGGCAGTGAATCAATCATGGCCACCGATTCGCGCGCCGCATCGTCGTGCAGGCACAAAATCACCAGGTCGGCCTGCGCCATCAGGCCCCGCTTGGCGGCCGCGTCCTTGCGCAGTTCGGGCGCAATGCTGAGCAGCTCGATCTGCGGCATCAACTGGAGCCGTTCCCGGATTTGCAGGCCGGTGGTGCCGGCTTCACCGTCGATAAAAATTTTAGGCATAGAGGGCTTTCAGCGATAGATTGCGCCTGAACAGGCCCATTGGGCGGCTGGATCAGGCGTAAGGTCCACACAAGAATTGTGCATCGCACCATGATACAGTTCCGGGTTGCTGCTTGCAGCAACAGCTGACATGCTGGTTTTGAGCCGATATGGCCTGTTTTTTGCCTTTCCAACAGCCCTGCCCAACTCCCTGTTGCACCCCTCTTTTACTGAATTCTGAAGGTTTTTCATGAAAATTCACGAGTACCAAGGCAAGGAAATCTTGCGCAATTTTGGTGTGCCAGTGCCGCGCGGCATTCCGGCGTTCACGGTGCAGGAAGCGGTGGAAGCCGCCCAAAAGCTAGGCGGCCCGGTGTGGGTCGTCAAGGCGCAAATCCATGCGGGTGGTCGCGGCAAGGGTGGCGGCGTGAAGGTGGCCAAGACCATTGAAGACGTCAAGCGCATCGCTGGCGAAATCCTGGGCATGCAGCTCAAGACCCATCAGACCGGCCCCGAAGGCCAGAAGGTGCGTCGCCTGTACATCGAAGACGGCGCCGACATCCAGAAGGAATACTACGTTTCGTTGGTGACCGACCGCGCCACGCAAAAAGTGGCCTTCATCGCGTCGAGCGAAGGCGGCATGGACATCGAGGAAGTGGCCCATTCCACCCCCGAGAAAATCATCACCGAGTTCATCGACCCCCTCACGGGTCTGGGCGACGAACAAGCGGCGAAGATCGCCAACGCCATCGGCCTGCCCGCCGAGTCCACCGCCCAGGCCGTGGACATCTTCCAGAAGCTCTACAAGTGCTACATGGACACCGACGCGTCGCTGGTGGAAATCAACCCGCTGAACCGTGACAGCAAGAACGCCCTGATGGCCCTGGACGCCAAGTTCAACTTTGACCCCAACGCGCTGTTCCGCCACCCCGAAGTCGTCGCCTTTCGCGACCTGGACGAAGAAGACCCGGCCGAAGTAGAAGCCAGCAAGTTTGACCTGGCCTACATCAGCCTGGACGGCAACATCGGCTGCCTGGTCAACGGCGCAGGCCTGGCCATGGCCACCATGGACACCATCAAGCTGTTTGGCGGCGAGCCGGCCAACTTCCTGGACGTGGGCGGCGGCGCCACGGCTGAAAAGGTCACCGAAGCCTTCAAGATCATGCTCAAGAACCCTGAAGTCAAGGGCATTTTGGTCAACATCTTCGGCGGCATCATGAAGTGCGACACCATTGCCGACGGCATCATCGCCGCCTGCAAGGCCGTCAACCTGAACGTTCCGCTGGTCGTGCGCATGAAGGGCACCAACGAAGACCTGGGCAAGAAAATGCTGGCCGACTCCGGTTTGCCCATCATTGCCGCAGACACCATGGCCGACGCCGCGACAAAAATCGTCGCCGCCGTCAAGTAAGCGCGCGTAGCGATTAGGAACAAGCATGTCGATCTATATCAACAAAAACACCAAAGTCATCACGCAGGGTATTACCGGCAAGACCGGTCAATTCCATACCCGCATGTGCCGCGACTACGCCAACGGCAAAGAAGCGTTTGTGGCCGGCGTGAACCCCAAGCGCGCCGGCGAAGACTTCGAAGGCATCCCGATTTTTGCCAACGTGACGCAAGCGGCCCAAGCCACCGGCGCTACCGTCTCTGTGATCTACGTGCCGCCCGCTGGCGCCGCCGCCGCGATCTGGGAAGCCGTTGAGGCCAACCTCGACCTGGCCATCTGCATCACCGAAGGCATCCCGGTCAAGGACATGCTCGAAGTGCGCAACCGCATGAAAGCCAAGGAAGCCGCTGGCGGCAAGCGCACGCTGCTGCTCGGCCCCAACTGCCCCGGCCTGATCACGCCTGACGAAATCAAGATCGGCATCATGCCCGGTCACATCCACCGCAAGGGCCGCATCGGCGTCGTGTCCCGTTCGGGCACGTTGACCTACGAAGCCGTGGCGCAGCTGACCGAAATCGGTCTGGGCCAGTCCAGCGCCGTCGGCATTGGCGGCGACCCGATCAATGGCCTCAAGCACATTGACGTGATGCAAGCCTTCAACGACGACCCGGACACCGACGCCGTCATCATGATTGGCGAAATCGGCGGCCCGGACGAAGCCGAAGCGGCCATGTGGTGCAAAGCCAACATGAAAAAACCGATTGTCGGCTTCATCGCGGGCGTCACGGCCCCGGCCGGCAAGCGCATGGGCCACGCCGGCGCGCTGATCTCCGGCGGTGCCGACACGGCCGATGCCAAGCTCGAAATCATGGAAGCCTGCGGCTTCACCATCACGCGCAACCCGTCGGAAATGGCGAAATTGCTCAAAGCCCTGCTGTAAGCGGTGCCAGGCCGCACCCTGCGCTGCCTTGAATTGCAGCGCATTGCGGTTATCCACAACATACAGACCGGTTGTCTTCGCTGACAATCGGTTTTTTAATTTTCTTTAGAGGTTTCCATGGAAGAGTTCATGACCGCGGGATTCTGGCTTGCGGTGGGCCAGATCATCATGATTGACATCCTGCTGGGTGGCGACAACGCGGTGGTCATTGCACTGGCCTGTCGAAACCTGCCCGCCAAGCAGCGCACCCAAGGCATTATTTACGGCACCATGGGCGCCATCATCCTGCGCGTCGTCCTGATCGCGTTTGCACTGGCCCTGCTGGCCGTGCCTTACCTCAAGATTGTCGGTGCCTTGCTGCTGCTGTGGATTGGCGTCAAGCTGCTGCAGCCCGAGGGCGAAGGCGATCACAACATCAGTTCCAGCGACAAGCTCTGGGGCGCCGTCAAAACCGTCATCATTGCCGACCTGGTGATGAGCGTTGACAACGTGCTGGCCATTGCAGGTGCCGCCCAGGGCGCCCACCAGGACCATCAAATGGCGCTGGTGATTTTTGGCCTGCTGGTCAGCATTCCCATCATCGTCTGGGGCAGCCAGCTGGTGCTCAAGCTGATGCAGCGTTTCCCCATCGTCATCACGCTGGGCGCCATGCTGCTGGGCTGGATTGCCGGCCAGATGGCGTTTACCGACCCGGCCCTCAAGCCTTACTTGCCAGCATCGCCGATGTGGGGCTATGCCGCTGCCGTGGCAGGCGCCTTGTTTGTGCTCGCCGCAGGCAAAGTGATGGAGTCGCGCCAAAAACCGGCCAACCCGGCCTGAGCGCCTTGCGCGCCGCCCCCTGATGCCGTGCCGGGGCGGCGTTAATGTGCGTTAAGTCCGGTATGGGTGTGCGAAAGTTGCTTGTCCGTCCGCTGCGCCTCTGTTAGTTTCCATAAACGGGGAATTTACAAGCGCCAATCAGGACAAGGAGGGACGTTGACCACATCATCCATCAGGTGCACGCTTGTGCTGGCGCCACGCTGCAGCGGCGCCGCGCGATGATCTACGATTTTTGCGGCCAGACCGACGCGGGCATGACGCGCAAGAACAACGAAGACGCGCTGGCCTTTGACGCCTCGACCGGGCTTTGCATTCTGGCCGACGGGATGGGCGGCTACAACGCTGGCGAAGTCGCCAGCGCGATGGCGGTCGCATTCCTCAAGTCCGAGATGACTCACTGGCTTTCCCAAGGCGGGCGGCAGGCCACAGGCCGGGAAGTGCACAGGGCGCTGGAAATCTGCGTCGAAAATGCCAACCACTCGATTTTCAATGCAGCCAACGCCAACCCCGCGTTTGCGGGCATGGGCACCACGCTGGTCGTGGGCGTTTTTCAGGAAGGCCGGTTGCTGCTGGGCCACGTCGGCGACTCGCGCTGCTACCGTTTGCGCGGCCAGGCCTTGCAGCAGATCACCAAAGACCATTCACTGATCCAGGAGCAGCTGGACGCCGGGCTGATCACCGCCGAACAGGCCTTGAACGCCCTGCACCGAAACCTGGTCACGCGCGCGCTCGGCATTGAAGCCATGACGCTGGTCGATGTCAATGAACACCGTGTGGAAGTCGGCGACCTCTACCTGATGTGCTCCGATGGCCTGTCGGACATGCTCGCCGACGAGAGCATTGCCAGGATTGTTCGGGGCGCCGGCACGCTGGCGCACAAGGCCGGGCAGCTGATTGACGCGGCCAATGCAGCGGGCGGACGCGATAACATTTCGGTATTGCTCGCGCACGCGAAAGAAGACCCGTCCCGGCGCGGCCTTCTGTCCAGAATACTGGGAAAATACGGCGGTGACTGAAATGTTAAAAAAGTAAACAGGAGCTGGCCATGCCGAAAATAGTTGTTTCCATTGACGGCATCGTGACCAGGGAAGTCCAGCTGACCAAAGACCGGACCTCCCTCGGACGCAGGCCCTACAACGATGTCGTCATCGACAATCTCGCGGTCAGCGGCGAGCATGCCGTGATGGAAATGTCCGGCAGCGAAGTGCACCTTGAAGACCGCAACAGCACCAACGGCACCTACGTCAATGGCCATGCGATCAAACGGCATCTGCTCAAAGACGATGACATCATTGAAATTGGAAAATACCAGATCAGGTTTGTGAGCAAGGGCGCGCCAGCCCTGGTCCTGGACACCACGGCCAGCGAACCGCACATACCGGCACCGATGACCGTTGCCGGTCCGGGCATGGGGCTTCAGGCTGCCATCAAGGTCCTGTCGGGTGCGGCCGCCGGACGCGAAATGGCGCTGGTCAAGGTGGTCACCACCATCGGCAAGCCCGGCGTCGCCGTGGCGGCCATCACCAGAAGACCCCAGGGTTTTGTGGTGGCCCATGTCCAGGGCAGCGGCACGCTGATGCTCAATGGCGCCACGGTCGGTGCGGAGCCGGCGTTGCTCAAGCACGGCGACCGGCTTGAACTGGGCGGAACGCAGATGCAGTTCCTGTCGCAACGCCGGGGCTGACGGTGGCGCCTTCCTCTGAATGACCAAGGTGACCCCCCTTGATGAAGGCCTGGCGCAAACCCCATGAAAGTACGCGTACTGGGCTGCTCCGGCGCCATCGCCAGGGACTGCCGGACCACTTCCTTTTTGCTCGACCACGACCTGCTGGTGGACGCAGGGACTGGCGCGGGCGACCTCACGCTCGACGAAATGGCCGGCATCGACCATGTGCTGCTGACCCACTCGCACCTTGACCATATCGCCGCGCTGCCGCTGATGGTGGACGCGGTTGCCGCCCGGCGCAGCACGCCGCTGCAGGTGCATGCCCTGCAAGCCACCATAGACGCGCTGAAAGCGCATATTTTCAACAACGTGATCTGGCCCGATTTTTCGTCCATTCCCACGCGCACCGCACCCTTCTTGCAGTTTCACGCGCTGGCGCAGGGCCAGACCCTCCAGCTGGCCGGCAAACAAATCGAAGTGCTGCCCGCCGTGCACACCGTGCCAGCGGTAGGCTACGCCGTCACGGCCGGCCAGGGCTACTGGGTGTTTACCGGCGACACCGAGCACAACCCCGCCCTGTGGGCCCGCCTGAACCAGCTGGACGTGGCCCTGCTAATCATAGAAACCGCCTTCAGCAACCGCGAGCGCGGTCTGGCCCAGCGCAGCCTGCACCTGGCACCCCACACGCTTGCCAACGAACTCGACTTCATCGCGCCAGGCAAAAAGTACCCCATTTACATCACCCACACCAAGCCCGCCGAAACCGAACGCATCATGGCCGAGATCCAGTGCTTCGACCAAGCCAACCCCCTGGGCGACCAGGTAATGCACGACATTCGCCAGTTGCATGCTGGCCAGGTGTTTGAGTTGTGAGCGCTTGCCAGCGTTGTTGAAGGCCGACTGTGCTGACGTTCGCGCAATGGATGGCCACAGTTCATTTTTCAAAACGACTACGGTTCATCCGTTTTCAGGCTGATGCATGACAAAAATGTCATTATGTGTGAGGTTTTGTGTCAAAAAATGTAGTTTGGTTACGATTTTTGACGCAAAAACAGGTATTTCAGGGCTTCAACGGGTTGGCACGCAAGCTGCTGTAGTATTCGGCAAGTTTTTTCAACCAAGGAGTTTTTTCATGAAGCGTTCTATGCAAATGGTTCAAAAGGGTTTCACCCTGATCGAATTGATGATCGTCGTGGCGATTATTGGTATTTTGGCGGC
>NZ_JADMJK010000131.1:0-31791 GCF_018780625.1 Polaromonas sp.
GACGTGGTCAAGCAGCGCTACGCCAGCCAGGCCGAGTTGCTCGACTACTGCCGCCACTCCGCCAACCCGGTCGGCCGGCTGCTGCTGCACCTGTACGGCGTGCAGGATGCCCAGTCGCTGGAGGAAAGCGACTGCATCTGCACCGCGCTGCAGCTCATCAACTTCTGGCAGGACCTGAGCGTCGACATTCCGCGCGGGCGGATTTACCTGCCGGCAGACGCTTGGGGCCGGCACGGGGTGAATGAAGCGCAACTGCGCGGCCTGCAAAGCAACCGCAACACCAATAATTTGATCGCTGACTGCGCCGGATCAGCCCGCGCCAGCATGCTCAAAGGCGTGAAACTGGTTAAAAAGGTGCCCGGGCGCGGCGGCTGGGAACTGCGGTTGGTAGTGCAAGGCGGCCTGCGGATTCTGGACAAGATCGAGGCGCTGAACTACAACACCCTGCAGCAACGGCCCAAGTTGAGCACGGGGGATGTGGTCGTGATGGGATGGCGCGCGCTGTGGATGTAAAAAATGGCCCCCACGCTTTTCACTTTGCGCGCTGCGCTGATCGCACGAATCCGCCATTTTCGCCTGCGACAATCCCCGCATGACGCCCGAGAATTATGTCCAGCAAAAAGCCGCCGCCTCCGGCAGCAGTTTCTATTACGCCTTCCTGTTTTTACCCAAGGAACGGCGCGCCGCCATCACTGCGTTTTATGCGTTCTGCCGCGAAATTGACGACGTCGTCGATGAAGTGCTGGACCCCAGCGTGGCGCACAGCAAGCTGGCCTGGTGGCAGGGCGAAGTCACCCAGTCCTTTGCAGGCAAGCCCACGCATCCGGTGATGCAGGCCTTGATGCCGCTGGCCGACACCTACCGCATCGAGGCGCGCCATTTGCAGGCGGTGATCGAAGGCTGCCAGATGGACCTGGCGCAAAACCGCTACCTTGATTTCCCGGGACTCACGCAGTACTGCCACCTGGTGGCGGGCATCGTCGGTGAAGTGGCAGCGCGCATCTTTGGCCAGACCGATGACGCCACCACCGCCTACGCCCACAAGCTGGGCCTGGCATTCCAGCTCACGAACATCATCCGCGACGTCGGCGAGGACGCGATGCGCGGCCGCATTTACCTGCCCGTCAATGAACTGCAGCAGTTTGACGTGAAGTCGCACGAGATCTTGAAGCGCGAGTATTCCGAGCGCTTCACCGCGCTGATGAAGTTCCAGACCGAGCGCGCGCTCAGCGTGTACGACGAAGCGCTGGCGCTGCTGCCAGACACCGACCGCCGCGCCCAGAAGCCCGGCCTCATGATGGCCAGCATTTACCGCACGCTGCTGCGCGAAATTGCCGCCGACGGCTACCAGGTGCTGCACCAGCGCGTCAGCCTGACGCCGCTGCGCAAGTTCTGGCTGGCCTGGAAAACGCAGGCCTTTGGCCGCGTGCAATGACCCCCACGCTTTTCACTTCGTGTAATGCGCTGCCCCCCGAGGGGGCCGCTGCGCCTGCGGCCCGGCAAAGCCGGTTCCGCGGCCCCTGCTGGTATGGAGCGCCTTGGGCCAGGCATTTGGGCACATGAAGGTCGCCATCGTCGGCGCCGGCTGGGCCGGTTGCGCCGCAGCCGTAGAGGCCACGCGCCTGGGCCATCAGGCCACTATTTTTGAAGCGGCCCGCATTCCCGGCGGGCGGGCCCGGCGCGTCAGCGCCACCTGGTCAGGCCAGCCGCTGGACCTGGACAACGGCCAGCACATCATGATTGGCGCCTATGCCGAGACGCTGCGGCTGATGATGGAACTGGGGGTTGATGAAAGCGCGTCCTTCCTGCGCCTGCCGCTGACGATGCAGTTCCCCGACGGCAACGGCTTGACGCTGCCCAACTGGCCGGCCCCGCTGGACGCCCTGGCCGGCATCCTGACGGCGCGCGGCTGGTCATGGGCCGACAAGCTGTCCCTGCTCAAGGTGGCGCTGGGCTGGCAACTGGGCCGGTTCCAGTGCCCGCCCGGGCAGTCGGTCGCGGACCTGTGCCGGGGACTGGCGCCCAGGGCCATGGCCGCGCTGATCGAGCCGCTGTGCGTGTCGGCGCTGAACACCCCGGCCGACCGCGCCAGCGGCCAGGTGTTTTTACGGGTGATGCGCGATTCGCTGTTTGCGCAGAGCGGCGGCTCCAACCTGCTGCTGCCGCGCCGGGACCTGAGCGCCTTGCTGCCCGATGCGGCGCTGGCCTGGCTGGCGGCGCAAGGCAGCGCGCCTCGCCTGGGCGTTCGCGTCCAGGCGATTGCGGCGACAGCTGCGGGCTGGACCGTCAGCGCCAGCTGCCCGGAGGCCTTTGACCGCGTGCTGCTGGCCTGCCCGCCGCACGAAGCGGCGCGACTCGTGGCCGGCAGCGGCGTGGCGGCCGACGCCTGGCTGGCGCGCGCGCGCGGCCTGCAGCACGAGGCGCTGACCACCGTGTATGCCCACTCGCCTGATGCGCGCCTGGGCCAGCCGATGCTGGCGCTGCACGCAACCGCCAGCGAACCGGCGCAGTTTGTCCTGGACCGGGGCCAGTTGGGCGGCCCGACCGGCCTGCTGGCGTTTGTGATCAGTGCCAGCGTGGGCGACAGCGCCACGCTGACGCAGCAGGTGCTGGCGCAAGCAGCCCGGCAATTGGGCCTGGATGCGCTGCAAGCCGTGCAAACCATTGTGGAAAAGCGCGCCACCTTTGCCTGCACGCCGGGCCTGCAGCGCCCCGCCGCCGACGTGGCCACTGGCTTGCTGGCCTGCGGCGACTACATCGCCGGGCCGTATCCGGCCACGCTGGAAGGCGCGGTGCGGTCCGGCCTGGCGGCAGCGCGGTGCTTGCGCTGAATGATGTCGAGCTTGACAAGCAGCTATTGAATAGATAGCTGCTTGTGACCGCAGTTACTGGGCTTCACTCGCTTTTTATCATCAACTGAACAGCCTGGAAGGCGGGCCGCGCCAGGCAATTCTGCAGCCACTCGGCAACGCGCGGGCTCTGCTCCATCACCACACTGGCGCCTTGCACCCACGCCATCACGGACGCAACGCACACATCTGCCACGGTAAAGCGTTCACCAGCCAGATAGCCGCAGGTTTGCAGGTGCTGCTCCAGCACGCGCAAGGGGATGCGCAAGCGGCGTTCGGCTTCGTTGGCCAGCGCGGGCTTGCGCCGCTCAGGGGGCATCAGGGCGCTGTGCATCAGGTAAGTCAGCGCGTCTTTTTCACACTCGTTGACCACCCAGAAACTCCAGCGCAGGATGTCGGCCAGCTCGGCAGGCGTTTCAGCGGCCAGCGACCATCGGCCGCCCTTGAACCGCTCCGCCAGGTAGAGCGCGCAGGCCATCGACTCCCAGACCAGCACGCCGTCATCGTCCACCACCGGGATGCGGCCGTTCGGGTTCAGGACCAGAAACTCGGACATGCGGGTGGCGCCGCCCAGGTACGGCAGGGCGATGTGCTCGAAGTCCAGCCCCAGTTCATGGGCCACCCACAGCGGGCGCGCCGCGCGGGACGCCGCTGTGCCGTAAATCCTGAGCGCCATGGTCAACAGGTTTTAGTACGCAAACAACGCACACAGCTCGGTCAGCGTGCGCACGGTGGCATGCGGCGCATCGGCATGCGCCCATGCTGCGTCAGCGCGGTTGACCCACACGGTCTGCATGCCGCAGCCCAGCGCGCCCAGCACGTCCAGAGCCGCGTCGTCGCCCACATGCAGCACCTGCGCGGGCGCCACGCTGGCGGCGCTGGCGGCGGCGTGAAAAATCCGCGGGTCAGGCTTGCCCACGCCCAGCTGCTGGGCGCTGATGCTGGCCTTGAAATACGCGTCGATGCCAATGCGCGCGATGTCGGCATTGCCATTGGACAGCGCCACCAGCGGAAAGCGGCTGGATAAAAACGCCAGTGATTCCAGCGCGTCGTCAAACAAGTCAACCCGGTGGCGTTCGGCGAAGAAAACGTCGAAGGCCGGTGCGGCCAGTTGCTGGTCTTCACCGGACCGCTGCAGCGCGAGCCGGATCATCTCGCAGCGAATGGCGCTCAGGTTGTGCGCGAGTTCAGGCCGGGCCTGCGTCACCTGCGCGCGCACCGCCTGCCGCACCGCCGGATCCGCGAACAACACGGCGGTCTGCGGCGCGTGGCGGGCCAGCCAGTCGCCGAGCGCTTTTTCAGCCCGCGCTATGGTCGGCCAGATCGGCCACAAGGTATCGTCGAGATCCAGGGAAATCGCCTTGATGTTGTTCAGGTCCAGCATAGGTAGGCGAGAATAACCCATGTCTTTTGCCCCCGAACCCACCCACACCCACGGCGCCCGCCCCGCCGCCACGTCAGGCACCGCCATTCTTTTGTGCAACCTGGGCACGCCCGACGCGCCCACCGCACCGGCCGTGCGGCGCTACCTGGCGGAATTTCTGAGCGATGCGCGCGTGGTTGAAATTCCCAAGGCGCTGTGGTGGCTGATTTTGCACGGCATCATCTTGCGCACCCGGCCCAAGAAGTCGGCCGCCAAGTACGCCAGCATCTGGACCAGCGAAGGCTCGCCGCTCAAGGTCTGGACCCAAAAACAGGCCTTGATGCTGCGCGGCTACCTGGGCGTGCGCGGCCACACCGTGGACGTGCGCTACGCCATGCGCTACGGCAACCCGTCGATTGCCTCGCAGCTGGACCAGCTCAAGGCAGACGGGGTCACGCGCGTACTGATCCTGCCGGCTTACCCGCAATACAGCGGCACCACCACCGCCAGCGTGTTTGACGCGGTGTACAGCTGGGCCGCCAAGGTGCGCCGAATTCCCGAGTTTCGTTTCATCAACAACTACCACGACGCGCCCGGCTACATTGCCGCGCTGGCCGACAAGATCCGCGCGCACTGGCAGCAAAACGGCCAGGCCGAGCAACTGGTGATGAGCTTTCACGGCGTGCCCGAACGCACGCTGCTGCTGGGCGACACCTACCACTGCGAATGCCACAAGACCGCGCGCCTGCTGGCCGAGCAACTCGGGCTGGCCAAAGACCGCTACAAAGTCACCTTCCAGTCGCGTTTTGGCAAAGCCAAATGGCTGCAGCCCTATACCGAGCCGACGCTGATCAAGATGGCGCAATCAGGCGTGAAAAGCGTCAACGTGGTGTGCCCGGGGTTTATTGGCGACTGCCTGGAAACACTCGAAGAAATCTCGATGGAAGCGCGCCACGCCTTCCTGGAGGCTGGCGGCAAGACCTTCAACTACATCGAATGCCTGAACGACAGCCCGAAGTGGATTGCAGCGATGGCCGACCTGAGCATTCAGCACCTGGGCGGCTGGCCCACACAGACCGGGCCCGACGAGGCCGCGCTGGCAGCCTCGCGCGCCGCCGCGCTGGCGCTGGGGGCCAAACAGTAATTCGTTGGTCCCCCCAGCGCTGGTGTTGTCCGGCGTTCAGGCCAGCGCCCGGCGCCCCGACCAATGCTTGGCCAGGCGCGGCAGCACCAGCACGGCAACCACCACGGCGAGCAGCACCGCCGACATCGGCCGCTCAACAAAGACGGTCCACCGGCCTTCACCAATCGACAGGGCATTGCGCATCTGGGCCTCGGCCATGGGGCCCAGAATCATGCCGACGATGACCGGTGCGGTCGGAAAATCGTAGCGGCGCATCAGGATGCCGACCAGGCCAATGCCGTACATCAGGAACAGGTCAAACGAGCTTTGCCGCATGCCGTAGACGCCCACCGTGGCAAAAATCAAAATGCCGGCGTAGAGCTGGGACCGGGGAATCTTCAGCAGCTTGACCCACAGCCCGACCATCGGCAAGTTCAGCACCAGCAGCATCACGTTGCCGATGTAGAGCGAAGCGATCAGCGCCCAGACCAGCGTTGAAGAGGTTTCAAACAGCTGGGGGCCGGCCTGAATGCCGTAGTTTTGCAGGGCACTGAGCAAGATCGCCGCCGTCACCGAAGTCGGGATGCCCAGCGTGAGCAGCGGCACCAGCGTGGCGGTCACGGCTGCGTTGTTGGCGGCTTCGGGGCCGGCTACGCCTTCAATGGCGCCGGTGGTGCCAAACTCTTCCTTGTGCCTTGACAGCTTGCGCTCGGTGGCATAGCTCAGGAATGTCGGGATTTCCGAGCCGCCCGCAGGGATGGTGCCAAACGGAAAACCAATGGCGGTGCCGCGCAGCCATGCCGGCCACGAACGGCGCCATTCCTGGCCCGTCATGTGCACGCGGGTGACCTTGTTCATGGTTTGCGAACTGCGGCCTTCGTACAGCGCGTTGTAAAGCGCCTCGCCCACGGCAAACAGGCCCACAGCCACCAGCACCACTTCAATACCATCCAAAAATTCAGGAACGCCTGCGGTGTAGCGCACCTGGCCGGTGATCTGGTCCAGCCCAATCAGGCCGATCGCCAGCCCAAGAAAAAGCGCCGTCATGCCGCGCAGGGTGCTTTTTCCCAGCACCGCGCTGACCGTGATGAAGGCCAGCAGCATCAGGCAAAAATATTCAGGCGGGCCGAGTTTGACGGCAAACTGCGCCAGCACCGGCGCAAACAGCGTGACCAGAATCGTGGCCACGGTGCCGGCCACAAACGAGCCAATCGCCGCCGTGGCGAGTGCCGCGCCGGCCCGGCCGTTCTTGGCCATCTTGAAGCCTTCAAGCGCCGTCACCATGGTGCCGGTTTCACCCGGCGTGTTGAGCAGGATGGAGGTGGTCGAGCCGCCGTACATGGCGCCGTAGTAAATGCCGGCGAAAAAAATCATCGAAGCCGTCGGTTCGACCTGCGTGGTGATGGGCAGCAGCATGGCCACCGTGACGGCGGGGCCCAGACCGGGCAGCACGCCAATGGCCGTGCCAATGGCGCAGCCCACAAAGGCCCACAGCAAATTAATGGGCGTGCCGGCCGTGACAAAGCCGCCAATGAGGTTATTCCAGATATCCATTTCGGTCTCTCGGGGGGTTGTGGTTACAGCCAGCCGGAACTGGTCAGGCCGGGCAGGTTGATCGCCAGCACCTTGGAAAACATCCAGAACACGGGCGCCGCAATCAGCATGCCGGTGGCCGCGTCGATCAGGGTCTGGCGCACCGACCCGGCAGCCCGGCCTTCGGAAATACGCAAGCCGCGCACCGCCAGCACGAAGCACAGGGCGCAGCTCAGCACAAAACCGATGCGGGTGATCAGCGCCGCGTTGCCCAGCACCCCGGCCGACACCCACGCCAGCGCAGTCCAGTCACCGGTGGCGGCACCGGACGCCGTTTCCAGGTCGCGAAAGCCGCCGCTGCGCGCCTCCCAGATCAGCCAGACGCCGCACACCAGCATCGCAGCGGACACCAGCCAGGGCAAAAAATTGGGCCCCACGCCGGCATAGCCCGCGCTGGACGGAATTGACAAGGCGCCATACGCCAGCACCGCGGCGACGAGCACAGCACCGGCGCCGATCAGGGTTTGCGGCAGGGCGTCGGGGGGAGAATTTGGCGGAATGGTGGACATTAAAAAAACCTCAAAAAAGAAAAAGGGCCGGGCCGGCCCCAGCGGGGCCAAGCTCAGCCCTGCCGGGGCCGCTGCAGCGGGCTACTACACCATGCCGGCTTTCACCATGGTGGCGCGCAGGGACGCGAAGTCGTTGTCCACAAAGGCCTCGAACTCCGGGCCCGCCAGCAGCGCAGAGGTCCAGTTGTTGGCTTGCAACGCTTGCGCCCAGGCCTTGGATTTGGTGGCCTGCACGACCATGTCGGTCAGCGCCTTGCGCTGCGCCGGCGTGATGCCTGCCGCGCCATACACCCCGCGCCAGTTGCCGATCTCGACATTGATGCCCTGCTCCTTGAGCGTGGGCACATCGATACCCTTGACGCGCGTGCCCGACGTGATGCCGATGGGCCGCATCTTGCCGCTGCTGATGTACTGCGCAAACTCGCTGTAGCCGCTGCCGCCCACGGTGACATTGCCGCCCAGAATCGCTGCCACGGCCTCGCCACCGCCGCGAAACGGCACATAGTTGATCTTGGAGGCATCAACACCCACTTCGCGGGCGATCATGGCGGCCGCCACATGTTCTGTGGAACCGCGAGAACCACCGCCCCACTTCACGCTGCCCGGGTCTTTTTTCATCTGTTCAACCACATCCTTCATGGTTTTGAACGGCGAATTCTCGGGCAACACGAACACGCCGTATTCGGTGGTCAGCCGCGCAATCGGCGTGACCTGGCTCAGGGCCACAGGCGGCTTGCTGGCGATCATGCCGCCCAGCATCACGGCGCCCATCACCATCAGCGCGTTGGGGTCGCCCTTGCTGGCGTTGTAGAACTGGGCCAGTCCCAGCACGCCGGCCGCGCCGCCCTTGTTTTCGTAGGTCACGGTGCTGGCCACGCCCGCGTCCTGCAAGGCCTTGCCCAAGGCGCGGCCCGTGGCGTCCCAGCCGCCGCCGGGGTTGGCGGGAATCATCATCTTGATGTTGGCTGCGGCAAAAGCGCTCAGCGGCAAGCTGCCAGCCGCCGCAAATGCGGCCAGGGATTTCAAAAAGGTATCGCGACGCATGGGTGTCTCCTTAAGGCTTTGATTGAATTGACGTGCTTATCATGCGTCTTCAAGCTGTCATCCGGCTGTCCAAACCATCAGGGAAACTACCAATGCCCACCGCTTTTTTCGTCCGCGCATGTGCGCGCTTAACGCTTTGGCCGGGACAATCGCATGATGCTGCCCACCATGAAACTCCTGCTCGTTGAAGACAACGTCTCCATGCACACCGCGCTGCAGCGCACGCTGTCGCGGCGCGGCATGGATGTGACCGTCTGCGCCGACGGCCGGCTGGCGCTGGCGCGCTGGCAGTCATTCATGCCCGATGTGGTCGTACTCGACCTGACGCTGCCCGGACTGGACGGGCTGCAGGTGCTGCAGCAGGCACGCGCTGCAGGGCTGGCCACACCCGTCTTGATCCTGACGGCACGCGGCACGGTGGGCGACCGCATCATCGGCCTCAATTCGGGTGCCGATGACTACCTGCCCAAGCCGTTTGACCTGGACGAGCTGGAAGCCAGAATACGGGCGCTGGCGCGTCGCTCGGCCGCGCGCGACGATCTGCGCAGCGAACCGCGGGCGGTCACACAAGTGCTGGGCCAGCTTCGCTATGAAAAGCATACCGGCGCCATCTACCTCTGCGATGAGGTGCTGGACCTGGCGCCGCGCGAGTTGGCGCTGTTGCAAGCCCTGATGGGCAAGCCCGGACATGCCGTGTCCAAGGAACGGCTGTTTGAACTGGTCTTTCCGGGCGAGGCAGAAGTGCATTACGAAGCCATTGAAGTCGTGGTCTACCGCCTGCGAAAAAGGCTGCTGAACACCGGCGTGCTGCTGATCACGCTGCGCGGCCTCGGCTATTTGCTCAAGGCAACGCCATGAGCCTCGAAGCGCCGCCGCGCATCGGCAGGGGGGCCGGCCGCGTGGGCGCCCTGTCCCTTCGCCGCTACCTGCTGGCAGGCATCTTGCTGCCGGTAGCCGTGTTTCTGATGGTCAACACCGTGCTGCTCTACCGCAGCGCGCTGGACGCCGCCGACACGGCCTACGACAGGACCTTGCTGGCATCCGCCAAGACATTGGCGGAACTACTGGAGGCCACTGGCACCGGCGATGCCGTGCGCCTGAAGGCCACCGTCGCCTACTCGGCGCTGGAGGCCTTTGAGGCCGACAACCGCAGCCGCATCTTCTACAAGGTCACGGGGTTTCAGGGTGAAACCGTACTGGGCTTTGAGGATCTGCCAGCGTGGCGCGGCAAGTTGCCGGAACAGGGCATCTACGCAGCGCTGGTCGACTTCTACGACGACCGCTACCAGGGGGACGAAGTGCGGGTGGCGGTGCTGCTGCAGCCCGTGGTCGGCCCCGAGGGATTCGGCATGGCACGCATCCAGGTGGCCGAAACGCTGGAGTTAAGACAGACGCTGGCACGCGAAATTCTGGTCGATACCCTGTGGCACCAGGCCGTGCTGATTGCGGTGATTGCACTGGTGGTAATCGTGGTGGTCCAGCGCGCCACGCGGCCGGTGCGCGCCCTGAGCGCCCGCCTGACGGCCCGGCCCGAAAGCGACCTGACCCCCATTGAGGCGCCCGATGCACCGCGCGAGTTACGCCCACTGATTGACGCCACCAACCAGCTCATGCTGCGGCTGCAACATCTGCTGGAGCACCAAAAGCGCTTTGTGCGCGACGCGTCGCACCAATTGCGCACGCCGCTGGCGGTCCTGAAAATCCAGGTCCAGTCGGCCTTGCGCGGCGACATCGCGCCCCGCGAGGCGCTCCTGGAAATCAATGAAACCGTTGACAGGGCCACCTTGCTGGCCAACCAGATGCTGGCGCTGGCCAAGGTCGAGCAACTGCGCCAGCAAGCAGATTTGCAGCCTGCCGACCTGACCGCCACCCTTCGCGCGGTAGCGCTGGACCTGGCACCGCTGATTGCAGAGAAAGAACTGGAATTTGACATCGAGACCGTCCCCGCGATGGTCAACGCCCACGAATGGATGCTCGGCGAACTGTGCCGCAACCTGCTGCACAACGCCATCAAGAACAGTGACACAGGCGGCGCCTTGACCGTGCGAATCGTCACCGATACGCGCTATCTGGCACTGACCATCAGCGACAGCGGGCCCGGCATTTCAACCGAACTCGCCACGCGCCTGTTCCAGCCCTTTTCGGCGGGCAACGTGCGCCACGGCTCCGGCCTGGGCCTGGCCATTTGCCGGGAAATCACGGCAGCCCTGGGCGGCAGCATTTCGCTGGAGAACCGGATGCATCCGGGCCAGGCTGGCCGGGTTGCGGGTCTGGACGCCACAGTACGCCTGCCACTGATTGCAGTCAAGGATGAAAATAGCGCCTGATGGAAAAACTACGTATCGACAAATGGCTGTGGGCCGCCCGCTTTTACAAAACCCGTTCACTGGCGGTGGATGAGATTGACAAGGGGCGCGTGCGCATCAACGACCAGGAGGCCAAACCATCCCGCGAGGTCAAGGTGGGCGACACCATCACGCTGCGGCAAGGCCCGGTGATTCGCACGCTGGTGGTGCGCGGCATCAGCAGCCAGCGCGGCGCCGCACCCGTGGCGCAGCAGCTTTATGAAGAAACCGAGGAAAGCCTGCGCCGAAAAGCCGAAGCCGCCGAGCAGCGCAGGCTGGGGAGCGAGCCCGCCAGCAGCCAGGAACACGGCCGCCCGACAAAACGCGACCGCCGCACCATAGACAAAGCCTGGAACAGCCGCTGGAGCGCATCGATTGACCCGTAATACGCGTCTATTTTTATAGCAACATAGCCTTATAAATATTGGACTAAACACAAATTTCGACAATTATTTTTCGGGTCGCCGTCTCCGTCACCGCGTTCGCGGCCGGTCCGGCAATTTTGAGGCAAAAAAAATCCACCTTTCGGTGGATTTTTAAATTTGGCGGAAACGGAGAGATTCGAACTCTCGATGAGGCTCTACACCCCATACTCCCTTAGCAGGGGAGCACCTTCGGCCACTCGGTCACGTTTCCAATTCCATCATTATGGCACGACTTCGGGGCCGTTTCAGGCGACGGGCTGGTCCAGGTCAAAAGCTTTGTGCAGCGCGCGCACGGCCAGCTCCATGTATTTTTCGTCAATCACCACCGAAGTCTTGATTTCGCTGGTCGAGATCATCTGGATATTGATGCCCTCTTCGCTCAACACCCTGAACATTTTGCTGGCAATGCCAACGTGGCTGCGCATGCCAATACCGACGATGCTGACCTTGCAAATCTTGGCGTCGCCAACGACTTCCTTCGCGCCCAGTGCCGGCACCACTTTGGAAGTGAGCAGGTCCATGACCTTGGCATAGTCGTTGCGGTGCACGGTGAAGCTGAAGTCGGTTTTACCGTCTTTGCTGATGTTCTGGATGATCACATCGACTTCGATGTTGGCGTCAGCCACGGCGCCCAGGATCTGGTACGCGATGCCCGGGGTGTCTGGCACGCCGAGTACGGAGATTTTGGCTTCGTCGCGGTTGAACGCGATGCCCGATACGATGGCTTGTTCCATGTTTTCGTCTTCCTCAAAACTGATCAAAGTGCCTGACTTGGCTTCTTCGTTGATGTCAATATTCCAGTCGGTGAAGCTGGACAGCACGCGCAGCGGCACCTTGTATTTGCCGGCAAATTCGACCGAGCGAATTTGCAGCACTTTGGACCCCATGGAGGCCATCTCCAGCATTTCTTCAAAGCTCACGGTTTTCAGGCGGCGGGCTTCGGGCACCACGCGCGGGTCGGTGGTATAGACGCCATCGACGTCGGTGTAGATCAGGCATTCGTGGGCCTTCAGGGCCGCCGCAATTGCCACTGCGGACGTATCCGAGCCGCCCCGACCCAGCGTGGTGACGTTGCCGCCTTCGTCCATGCCCTGAAAGCCGGTGATGATCACGACTTTGCCGGCGTCCAGATCGGCGCGCACCCGCACGTCGTCAATCGACTCAATACGTGCCTTGGTGTAGGCGCTGTTGGTTTTGATGGTCACTTGCCAGCCGGCGTAACTCACGGCCTGCATGCCTTCTGCCTGCAACGCGATGGCCAGAAGGGCGCTGGAGGCCTGCTCGCCGGTGGCGGCCAGAGCATCCAGCTCGCGGCCATAAGCGTCGCCGGGATGGGCGGGCGCCAATTCCTTGGCCAGGCCCAGCAGGCGGTTGGTTTCGCCACTCATGGCACTGGGAACAACGACCATCTGGTGGCCGGCCCGCGCCCACTTGGCAACGCGCTTGGCGACATTGCGAATGCGCTCTGGCGAGCCCATCGATGTACCGCCGTATTTATGAACGATCAAAGCCATTGCAGGAGGTCAATCAAGATTGTTGGTTGCGAACTTTGCTCTTTTTGCAAAAACGGGCAACCCTAAGCGCCGCTGCGTTAATGCACTGGCAGCCCCATGGCTACCGGCAAAGCCTTAAATTATAACGAGGCTAACCCGACCGGGTCCACGCTTGGCACGGCCTTGCCCGCAGCCGGCAAATAGTGCAACACGGCCCCTTGCCGAATGACATGCCCGGCGGCCACCTTGAGGTGAATCTGGTGCCCGCGGGTGGTGCAGGCGGCCACTTGCCGCAGCAACTGGGCCATTTGCGCGGCACTGGGCGTGGCCCGCTGCTGCTGCAACCAGTGGCGCAGCAAATTGGCCTGGCGCGGCTGCGACAGCACCTGCAACGCGGCGATGGCGGGCGGTGCGCCTGCGGCCATCAAGTCCTGCTGCGCAATTTCAAGCAGCAAGCCTTGCGCCTGCGCGGCGTGCCGGGCACTACGTGCAAAGGTACGGCGGAACTGGGGAAACGCCTGGTCCAGCGCTGGCAGCAAGCGCGCCCGAATACGGTTGCGGGTGTAGCGCTCGTCGGTGTTGCTCGGATCATCCAGAAAAGGAATCTGTTGGGCCACCACCCATTGGCGCAAACTGGCCGCCGTGATTTGCAGCAGCGGACGGTAAAACGCGGCGCCATGGCGCTCGAACTGCGCAGCCATGGACGCAAGACCCGGCAAGCCGGCGCCCCGGCTGAGCGCCAGCAGCAGGGTTTCAACCTGGTCGTCGGCATGCTGGCCCAGCAGCACCCCGGCCAGCCCGTGCTGCTGGGCCGCTAGAGCCAGCGCCGCATAGCGCGCCCGGCGCGCGACGTCTTCGGGGCTTTCACCGGAGGCATGACCTGCATCGACGCGCACCACATGCAGCGGCACCGACACGCCAGCGCACACAGACCGGCAAACGCGCACAAAGTCGTCGGCGGCCGCCTGAAGCCCATGGTGAATGTGAAGTGCGTGAACCTGGCCTGGCCAGCGCTGCGCGGCAGCCAGCAGCAAGGCCGTGGAATCAGCGCCGCCGCTGTAGGCTACACCCCAGGGCGGTGGCGCTGAAAACATGGCCGCCGTCAGGGCCGCCAGCGCCGGGTTCGCGGGCAGCGCCGAAGACCTACTTGCTGATGTCAGCTTTGGTGTCGGTAAATCGGCCATAGCTTTGCAGGCGTTCGTAGCGGCGGTCCAGCAGCTCCTTGACCTTCAAATCGCTGACCTGGCGGAAGGCATCGTTGAGCGCTCGCTTCAGAAAAGCGGCCATTTGCTTGGGGTCGCGGTGCGCGCCGCCCACGGGCTCGTTGACGATCTTGTCGATCACGCCCAGCGCCTTGAGCCGGTGTGCGGTGATTCCCAGCGCTTCGGCCGCCTCTTGCGCCTTGTCGGAGGTCTTCCAGAGAATGGAGGCGCAGCCTTCGGGGCTGATGACGGAGTAAATCGAGTACTGCAGCATCACCACCTGGTCACCCACCGAAATGGCCAGCGCGCCGCCGGAGCCGCCCTCCCCAATGATGGTGGTGATGATGGGCACTTCGAGTTGCGCCATTTCAAAGATGTTGCGGCCAATGGCTTCAGACTGGCCGCGCTCTTCGGCTTCAATACCCGGATAGGCGCCGGGCGTATCGACAAAGGTGAACACCGGCAGCTTGAACTTTTCAGCGGTTTTCATCAGGCGCAAGGCCTTGCGGTAGCCCTCCGGCTTGCTCATGCCAAAGTTACGCAAGCCGCGCTCCCGGGTGTCGCGCCCTTTTTGGTGGCCCAGCACCATGCATGCGGTGCCGTTAAAGCGGGCCAGCCCACCCACAATGCTCAGGTCGTCGGCGAAATGCCGGTCGCCGTGCAGCTCGACAAAGTCGGTAAAAATTTCCCGTACGTAATCCAGCGTGTAGGGCCGCTCGGCGTGACGGGCAATCTTGGTGATCTGCCACGGCGTCAAAACGCTGTAGATGTCTTTGGTGAGTTGCTGGCTTTTTTTGGCCAACTGGTCAATTTCTTCTGAAATATCGACCGCCGACTCAGTCTGCACGTAACGCAATTCTTCAATTTTCCCTTCAAGGTCCGCAATCGGTTGCTCGAAATCAAGGAATGTTTTTTTTGCCATGGTCTGCTCCTCAAGCTGCTTGAACTTTAATCTGTGCGGTGGTTGGCTCTTTGCCCAGAACCGGCACCGGGTCCAGAGAGCGCCAAATATACCAAGTTGCGACGCTGCAATAGGGCGCCCAGGCGGCGGCGACTTCCCGCGCATCGCTGCGGCTGACGGATTCGCCTGAAAAATAGTTCTGGCTGATGCCGTTGATCAGGCCCACATCGTCCAGCGGCAGGACGTTGGGGCGCGTCAGGTAAAAAATCAAAAACATCTCGGCGGTCCAACGACCAATCCCGCGAATCGCCACCAGCTCGGCAATGATGGCGTCGTCGTCCATGGCCTGCCAGTCTTTCACGTGGACCTTGCCTGCGTCAAAGTGAATCGACAAATCAACCAGGTATTCCACCTTGCGCGCGCTCAAGCCCGACGCCCGCATGTCGTCCACCTTGAGCCTGAGCACATGGGCCGGCGTCATTTCACTGGGCAACGCGGCAAAGCGGTGCCACACCGCCTGGGCCGACTTGACGGAGATCTGCTGCCCGACGATGCTGCGCGCGAGCGTGCTGAAAGCGTCGCCGCGCGCCTGCAGGCAGGTGTCCCCCAGTGTGGGAATGAGCCGCTTCATGACCCGGTCTTTTTTAAGCAGATGCTTGCGGGCATCAGCCCAGTACGCAGGCGCGATGATGGCAGTCTCGGAGCGCTCTGCAGCCTCAATCAGCCCGGCGCTTCCAGGGCTGCTTTTTGCTACATTTTTCATAGCGAATTACGCAAAATTTGTAGGAATTGGACGCCAAAACAGCTTAAAGACTTCACGACTGCACCTCCCATGTGGTGCCATCAGGCGAATCCTTCAGCACAATGCCCTTGGCCAGCAAGTCGCTACGAATGCGGTCTGCCAATGCAAAATCCCTGGCCTTTTTGGCATCGGCGCGCTCGGCAATCAGTTGCTGGATACGGGCATCATCAAGCCCCGCACCAGCCTGAAGGTAACGCGCTGGCTCGCTCTGCAGCAGTCCCAGGCAGCCGCCCAGCGCCTTGAGCAGCCCGGCCAGTTCGGCGGAGCGGGTCTTGTTGACCTCACCAGCCAGCTCAAACAGCACGGCAATCGCTTCGGGCGTACCAAAGTCCTCGTCCATGGCCGCCTTGAAACGGGCCGCAAAGGGATCAGCCCAGTCCAGCGCCAACTCGGCGGGCGCCACAAGGTCGAGCGCGGTGTAAAGCCGCTTGAGGGCGTTGCGGGCATCGTCCAGGTGGACATCGCTGTAGTTCAACGGGCTGCGGTAGTGCGCGCGGATGATGAAAAAACGCACCGTCTCGGCATCGTACCGGGCCAAAATCTCGCGTATGGTGAAAAAGTTGCCCAGCGACTTGGACATTTTCTCATTGTCAACCCGCACAAAACCGTTGTGCATCCAGATGCTGGCCAGCGGCTTGCCATGGGCGCCTTCCGACTGGGCGATTTCGTTCTCATGGTGCGGAAACTGCAGGTCGGCACCGCCGCCATGAATGTCGAACGACTCGCCCAGCAACTCACACGCCATGGCCGAGCATTCAATATGCCAGCCGGGTCGGCCCGGCCCGTAGGCGCTGTCCCATTTCGCGTCAGCCGGCTCGCTGGGCTTGGCGCTTTTCCAGAGCACAAAGTCCAGCGGATCGTCCTTGCCGTCCAGCACTTCGACCCGCTCGCCGGCACGCAGTTCGTCCAGCGACTTGCCCGACAGCTTGCCGTAGCCCGCGAACTTGCGTACCGCGAAGTTCACATCGCCGTTGTTATGCCCACTGCGGGACTGGTAGGCCAGTCCTTTTTTCTCGAGCGTGCCAATCAGGCGGAGCATTTGAGGCACGAAATCGGTGGCGCGCGGCTCATGTGTGGGGCGCTCAATGCCCAGCGCATCGGCATCCTGGTGCAAGGCATCGACCATGCGGTCGGTCAGCGCGCGTATGGTTTCGCCGTTTTCAAGTGCCCGTTTGATGATTTTGTCGTCAATATCCGTCACGTTGCGGACATAGGTAACCTGCAGGCCGCTCAAGCGGAGCCAGCGTTGGACCACATCAAACGCCACCATGGCCCGTGCATGGCCCAAGTGGCAAAGGTCATACACCGTCATGCCGCACACGTACATGCGCGCCTGGCCGGGAATCAAGGGGGAAAAAACTACTACGTCACGCGACAGCGTGTTGTAAATGCGTAGGCTCATGGAAGGTCTGGGTACGGGGGATGACGTCAATCGGGCAATCCGTCAATCAGTCCAAAATGGGGGAAGGAGAACTTTATCTCACGGGCGTTGCTGTTCGACCGAAGTGGTAAAACCAATGCGCCAGCACGTGCAATAAAAAATGAACGCGCGACATTTGAGCGTCAGTGAACTATACCCCCTCAGCTACAATCTGCGCGATATTCAGCCAGCATCACAGCATGCTGCTTACCCCTCAAGCCCTCGGCAATCGGGGGGTCTGGAGAGATTTTCCGCACTGGCAGCCGTGAAACGTCGTCAAAACCGATCCAACACCGTGAGAGTTCTTATGCCCACGCCAGCCTCCTTGTTACGCCATCCCCTGTCGGCCGCCCTGCGCGTGTTGTTCCTGGCCGCCACGCTGTCGGTGTCCGCAGTCTATGCCGATGACTATGCTGACGTCAGCCGCCTCATGCGCGCCAACCAGCACCTTGATGCGATGGCCAAGGCCGAGCAGTACCTGGCCAGCAAGCCACGCGACCCGCAAATGCGCTTTCTCAAGGGCGTGATCCTGACTGAAACCGGCAAGACGGCCGACGCCATTTCCACCTTTTCCAAAATCACGGAAGACTACCCCGAGTTGCCCGAGCCTTACAACAACCTGGCGGTACTTTACGCAGGACAGAGTCAATTCGACAAGGCCAGGGCTGCACTTGAAATGGCGATTCGTACTAATCCCAGCTACGCCACCGCCCACGAAAACCTCGGCGATGTTTACGCCCGGCTCGCCAGCCAGGCTTACAGCAAAGCGTTGCAGCTCGACGGCGGCAACACGACCGTGCAGCCCAAACTGGCATTGATCCGTACCTTGTTCTCGGCCGACAGCAAAGCCCCGCAAAAGCCTGCCGCCACATCGCCAACGCCTGTGGCCAAACCCGCGCCTGCTGCGGCCCGCCCGGCGGCTGCCGCAGCACCAAGCACCATCAAGCCAGCCAATCCGGCACCGGCGACTACCCCAGCCAGTGCTGGTGCAAAATAAGGGGTGGAGTCGACTGTGCGCGCATGGGCTGACGCATGGCCTGGTCAAAACATGAACGCCTATCTGGCCAGCCATGGACAGAATTTTGAAACCCCGGGCAAGCGCGGTTGATTGAAATTTAACACTCGTCGGCCAGGGAAGCCAGTGGAAAATATTTTCTAAAGGAACGATCTAGTGGTATTTGCGACATTCGGCGCTTTGCGGCGCACATTGCTGGCAGCCACCGCTGCCGGCGCACTGGTTTACCTGACTGGCCCCGCGTTGGCCCAGGGCACACCTAAAGTGAAATTCGCCACCAGCGAGGGGGATTTTGTGGTCGAGGTCTACCCCGACAAAGCACCAAAAACGGTTGAGAACTTTCTGCAGTATGTCAAGGACAAGCACTACGACGGCATGATTTTTCACCGCGTGATCAACAACTTCATGGTGCAGGGCGGCGGCTACGACAGTGCCTATGCCGAGAGAAAAACCCGCCCCCCCGTGGTGCACGAAGGCCGTGAAGCGCTCGCCAAAGGCGGGCCCAAGAACGTCGTCGGCACCCTCGCCATGGCGCGCACCAACGACCCGAATTCCGCGTCCTCGCAGTTCTTCATCAACGTCAAGGACAACGACTTCCTGAACCCTTCGACCCAGGCGCCCGGCTACACCGTGTTTGGCAAGGTCGTGGGCGGCATGGACGTGGTCAACAAGATCAAGACCGTACCAACCGGCGCGGGCGGCCCCTTCCCCTCGGACGTTCCAAAAACGCCCATCATCATCAAATCTGCAACCCTCGTTAACTGATTCAGGAAACTTATGAGCAACCCGAAAGTAGAACTCCACATTGCCAACTACGGCGTTATCACGCTGGAACTGGACGCCGAGAAAGCCCCCAAGAGCGTCGCCAACTTCCTGAACTACGTCAACAAGGGCCACTACACCAACACTGTGTTTCACCGCGTGATCCCCGGCTTCATGGTGCAGGGCGGCGGTTTTGAGGTCGGCATGAAGCAAAAGCCGACCGACGGCGAGATTGAAAACGAAGCCACCAACGGTCTGAAAAACGACAACTACACCGTCGCCATGGCCCGCACCAATGCGCCGCATTCGGCCAGCTCGCAGTTTTTCATCAACGTCGCAGACAATGCTTTCCTGAACCACACCGGCCAGAACGCTTCGGGCTGGGGTTACGCCGTGTTCGGAAAAGTGGTAGGCGGCAAAGACGTGGTTGACAAGATCAAGTCCGTCAAAACCGGTCGCAAGGGCTTTCATGATGACGTGCCGCTGGAAGACGTGATCATCGAAAAAGCCGTCGCGCTGGCTTGACTTTTCACGCGGACTGCGTTTGCCTGAGTCCCCTGTGAACGAATCGACCGTGGCCGAAGTAGCGGCGCTTCATGCGCCGCCTTTCTGGCGCACGGTCGATTTCATTTCAGACCTGCACCTGAGCGATGACGTGCCAGGCACCGTCGCGGCCTGGCAGCACTACCTTGAAAGCACCCCGGCGGACGCCGTATTTATTCTGGGCGACCTGTTTGAGGTCTGGGTCGGTGATGACGCCGTGAGTGACACCGCCGTGCGCGCTGCAACGCCCATGCCGCACGCGCGGTTTGAAGATCGCTGCGCGCGCGTGCTGCGTCAGGCGGGCAGCCGGCTGGCGCTTTATTTCATGCATGGCAACCGCGACTTTCTGGTCGGCCAGCGACTGATGGATTTATGCCACGGCACCCTGCTGAGCGACCCCACCGTGCTGGTTTTTGAAGGCCAGCGCTGGCTGCTGTCGCATGGCGACGCGCTGTGCCTGGGCGATGTGGACTACCTGCAGTTTCGCCAGCAAGTGCGCAGCCCCATCTGGCAAAACGCCTTTCTGGCCAAACCCCTGGCCGAGCGCCAGGCCATTGCGCGCGAACTGCGGCAGCAAAGCGAGGCACGCAAACAGTCGGGTGCCGACTATGCCGATGTAGATGCTGATGCGGCCCGCCAGTCATTGCAAGCCGCAAACGCATCCACATTGATTCATGGCCACACCCACAAGCCCGCCCAGCATGACCTGGGTCAGGGCTTGACGCGCGTCGTGCTCAGCGACTGGGATGCTGATGTGCCGCTGTTGCGTGCCGAAGTGTTGCGACTGCATCGCAACGTCTTGCAGCGCATTCCCCTTCTCTGACCTATTCATTTAAAGCCCCCCGAATGCTGAACTGGTTGCAGACACTGCTGGGCCGCCGCAGGACAGACGCCGCCAGCATTCCCGAGCCTCTCTGGCACAGCACCCTGCTGCGCTACCCTTTTCTGGCACACCGCCCGGAGGCCAAGCAACTTCGGCTTCGCGAGCTGGTCAGCCAGTTTCTCGCAAAAAAGGAATTCACGGGCGCGCACGGGCTTGTCATCACGGACGAGATCGCGGTGGCCATTGCGGCGCAAGCCTGTCTGCCGGTGCTGCACTTGGGCTTAGGTTGGTATGACGATTTCAGGGGCATCGTGGTGCACCCCGGGGCCATGCTGGCACGGCGCCACACCACTGATCAGGCGGGCGTGGTGCACCATTACAGCGAAGCCTTGCTGGGCGAAGCCATGGAAGGCGGCCCCGTCACCCTGAGTTGGCAAGACGTGGCGGCAGCCGGCATGCTGGCAGCACAAGGTCATAACGTAGTGATTCACGAATTCGTCCACAAAATCGACATGCGCGATGGCGCGGCGAACGGCTGCCCGCCGCTACCCTCTAGCGCAGCCTATGCCTCCTGGCACGCCGTGATGCAACCCGCCTACGAGGCTTTTTGCGAACAGGTCACCATGGCAGAGCGCTTCGGCGGCGAGCCGCCATGGCTGGACCGCTATGGCGCCACTGCCCCGGCGGAATTTTTTGCGGTTGCCTGTGAAGCCTACTTTGTCAACCGCGATCGCTTCACGCTCGACTTCGCCGCCCTCACCACCTTGTTTGACCAATTCTTCGAACCGAACAGGCCTCCAGCCCAATAAATGCCATAACAGGCTGCTATTTATTTTGCAGTAAAGCGAGATCTACTGACCGATTTCAGATCGCGTAGTAAAGCACTGCAATAAAGTGGCAAGCCGTACCAGCTGCCACAAACAGATGCCACACAAAATGCCCGTAGCGGACCCGTCCGTCTGTCGCAAAAAATGCCACGCCCAGGGTGTAAGCCACACCGCCGGCTACCAGCCAGAATAGCCCCCAGGCGGGCATCAGTTGCCACATGGGTTTGATGGCTACCACGGCAATCCAGCCCATCGCCAGGTAAAGCACGGTGGATACCCGGGGGTAGCGAATGCCAGCCAGGGCCTTGACCGCAACACCGGCCAGCGCCATGGCCCAGACCAAACCGAAAAGGGTCCAGCCCCATGGCCCGCGCAGCACGCCCAACGTAAACGGGGTGTAGCTGCCGGCAATCAGGAGATAAATTGCGCTGTGGTCCAGCACCTGAAACACGCGCTTGGCGCGCGAAGCGCCCTTTAACGCGCTGGCCGGCATGGCGTGATAAAGCATGGAAGTCGCATACAGCAGCACCATGGTGGCGGCAAAAATGCTGGCGCCCACAATGTCGGCGGCGTCGCCGTGCTGCACCGCACCCACCACCAGAAATGGCGCGGCAGCCAAGGCCGCCAGCAACGCCAGGCCATGGCTGATGCTGTTGGCAATTTCTTCACCCAGCGACTGCTGGCGCGCCTGCGGCAGGGCCGCAGGCAGCGCGTCCGCCGGGGCTGCGGACGTCATCGTTTGAGCAACACTTTCAGCACGTTCTGCACGCGCCGGGCGTTGCTGGCTTCAAACTCGCCAGCCAGCACCTTGGCGGCGTCTTCGCCCCAGGTCTCTGCCGGTGTTGGTGCATTGCGCTTGGTCAGCAACTGCAGTTGCAGCATGCGGCGGGCCGTGATGTGCTCGGCCGGTGTGGGCAATTCGGCTGCCATTTCCAGGCGCAACAAGGCTTCGGGCACCGGTTTGACGGCTGGTGCGCTGAGCGCCTGAACCCAGGCGCTGCGCACAGCGGGCGACACCAGCTTGCCTAGTTCCTGCGTACCCGGCAATTGGGCAGGGTCGCGCTTTTCCCACGCTGTCAGCAAATGGGTCAGCACTTCACCATGCGCTTGCATGGCGAGCTTTTTCAGGGCCTCGTTAGCGCTCTCAAAAGCTTCACGTTGCGCGCGAAAAGCGGCATCGCCCAGACGCGGGCCGCGGTCTTCGAAGGCTGGGCGCTCGCTGAAGCGGGCACCACGGTCTTCCCGCTCGGCGCGGTAGGGCTCAAACTTGTTGTCAGTGCTTGAACGCGGGCCACCCGGCTTGCTGCCTGGACGCGCATCCTTGCGATCGCCAAATTTACCGCCACGGCCAGCCGCCACAGGATCGGCCTTGCGCATGCCGGGACGGTCGTCGCCGCCGCGCATGGCTACCACAGGCTTGGCAGCGGGTTTGGGTGCGGGCGCTGCTTCGACAGGCGCAGCTTCGGACTCGGCCGGCTCGGCGGCTTCAGCAGCCTCGGCCTCGGCCTCAGCCTCAGCCACGGGTGCCTGCTCCACGACAATTTCAGGCGCTTCTTGCACAGACTCTGTTTGGGCTACGGCCTGATTTTCATCAGAAACCGGAGTGGCTTCAAGCGATGTTGGCGCTGCTGGCGCTGCGACTTCCGCACCTACCGGCAGCTGTCCGCGAACAATCGCCTCCAGCGCCTTGGCTGCAGCGTGAATTTTTTGCGCGTCGCCGCTGGCGTTCGCGGCTTCCAGGGCCTTTGCCGCTTCGAGCACATAGCGGTCGTGCGCGCCCAGCGCCGCAGTGGCCTTTTCACGCTCAACTGTTTTACGCTGGAATGCGTCGTCAATAGGCTTGCGAAAAGCATCCCACAGCTTTTGCTCTTGCTTGCGCTCAATCGGCACGCCCTGCGCCTCATGCTGCCAGCGCTGCTGCAACGCCTTTACCGCGTCAATGCGCAATTGCGGCTCGCCGCCCAATGCCTGGGCTTCTTCAATCATGGCCTTGCGACGTGCCAGGCTCTCGTTGCGCGCGCCCGTCAGCGCTGCATCGGCAGCGTCCATGGCGGCCTTCCAGACGGGCTGGATTTCGGCAAAGGCTTTTTCGCCCAGGTGGCCGGCATCGCGCCATTTGTCAACAAAGGCGTTCAGGCTGCGGATGTGGTGTTTCCAGTCAGTGTTGCCTTTATTGGCTTCGGCCCAGGCCAGCACTTCATCAATCAACACGCGGCGCTGGGCCAGCGTGGCTTCGGTCTGCTCCTTGGCTTTTTCGAGCCAGGCTTCAACCACCTTGTGGGCCTCATTGCAGGCGTCGTCAAAACGCTTCCACAGCGCGTGATTGGGCGTGCCGCCCTGGTCACTGGTCTTCCACTGCTCGCGCATGGCCCGCAGCGTGTCTTGCTGCTTGCGGCCTCCCATCGGTTTGGCCACCAGCGCTTCGGCTTTCACCACCAGCTCCTCGCGGATCTGGTCCGCACGCCAGCGCTGCCAGCCTTCGAGCTCGCCCGCTGCTGTAAGGGCCGCATGCGCAGCGGCTTCCAGTGCGCTGTCAATGTTGCGTATGTTTTCTTTCAGTACCTGGCGCAATTCTGCGGCGACCTTGGGCGTGGCCTTGCCGTGGCCTTCGGTGACTTCATGCTCCAGCTTCGCCAGCGCCGCCTGCACGATGGCTGCGGATTTTTCACGCAGGTCTTTCAACGCAGCGGGATCCATTTTGGTCTTGGGCGCACGGGCAGGTGCGCCGCCATCGCCGGCCACTTGCAACTCGGCTTTTGCGGTCGGCAGGCCGCGGGCAACACGCAACTCGTCGGCCCACACGGCCACGGTAGGCAGCGGAGCGGTGGCATCGGCAGCGGCTTTCACGGCAACAGCCACGGCGCCCTGAAACGCTTCCCAAACGGCTAGCAGCTGCCCGCGCGAAGCATCCAGCAGCGGCGGGAACTTGCCATCCACGCTGGCCCAGTTGGCATCCATCGTGATTTCGTCAGCCTGCGCCTGCCAATGGGCAACATCGGCACCCAGCGTTTCAAGCACGGCCTCGGCGTCACGCCAGGGTTTGATGGACAGCACGTCAATACGCTGCGCAATCAGGACGGCGGCTTCGCGCTGCACCTGTGTGCGGTGCTGCAGATCTTCTATGGTTTTGACACGCTCGGCCAGTTGCGCTTTCAGGCTGGCCAGCGGCTCCTTGGACAAGGGGGCACCGGCTTTGGCGGCGTCGCGCTGCCAAGCCAGCGCGTTGGCCAGATTGAGCTTGGGCAAGGCCAGCAGGCCCTGGGCTTTTTCGGCCCATTCGGAGGCAACGGCCTCCTGGCCTTTGCTGCGCCTGACTTCCTCGAGTTTTTCCTTGAGCGGCTTGGCTGCGCCCTTGTCGCGATTGGCCAGGTCCTTGTACACATCCGCCATCTGCTCCACCGTGGGCTCGGTGGACAGCCATTGGCGAATGCGCGCCGTGCGCTCCCCGGATGTGGGAGCGGAAAAGGCGCCACCCGTCAGCCCGTCCAGCGGATGGGCTTCAGCCGCTTTGGCCGAGCTGCTTTTTGGAGCGGAAGTGCCAGCGGGGGTGTTTTCGGCTTTTGAGGATTTGGACATGGGAAAGCGCAACATAGAAATTTATTAACAATCGGTTCTAAACAAAACATCCAAAGACAGCACGTACGCCGGGCATTGAGAGCACCAGAATTCGCGGGCTTGCCAACACCTCCAAGGCTATGGAGGCGGCGATGAACAGGCCGGCTGTCAGCGGGAAAAATTCGGGTCATGGCTCGCAAGACCTGAGTACCCTGAGCTTTAAAAAAATAAAGCAATGGCTGTATTTTCGCTGTTTTTGCAGCACCGCCAAAATATGTTCGACGAGGAGGCGTGATTTAGCCTCCGAGGGCATGCTGTTGACAGCACCAATCAAGACAAAAACGCAGGTCGACGAGACCAAAATTGAGCGCGCCACGCAGGGGCCTGACAGACTGATCCATCAGGGAAACATTCCCGCCACCAGCAGCAAGCGCAACACTACTTATATGTGTATCCAGAAGCACTTCATGGCTTATGGGAGAAAGCCGGTCATCTGGCGCACCTGCGGCACTGATCAGATCCGCGAAACCTGGTCGGAATGTTCAGCGCCTGGCAATTTTCAATTCATGGGCGGCCGAGCTGAAAACTGCGGGCACCGCCCTCCATAAGATGCATTTTTATCGGTAAAAAATTAAAAACCCCGGCCAGATTAACTGACCGGGGCTGGCGGCGAGCGTTGATGCTCATGCCGTCGGGTTTCGCAAAGGAGAGAGTACTCGTCTCGCAGTGCGGTGGAAGCAAGTGATTGCTCCCAGTTATACCGGGGTTGGTTACCCAGTTGACGTCCGGATAAACCAGACAAGTGAAAGATTAATCCCCTGCTGCCACCCGGGCAAGTTCAATTTTTCAATCGCACAAGGCACTGCGATTGGCTTTTTCTTGGAAGAGTCCGTGGCGCGGTATCAAAAGGCATCAACAGCTGCCGCCCAATCCCTGGTACTCGGCAGTTCAAGCCCCTTTTTGGCGAACTTGGGCCTAAGGCTCACGACTTTTACGTAAAACAACACTGCCACGGGAAAAGCCCGTAAATGGCCTTGTTTGGGTCATTTCGACGATAAAAATGATCATTTTATAACTAATAAATCTCAATAATTGTTTTGTTATTATTGACAGGTTATTTGACCAGCTACTAGAATCCGCGCAGTCCCGAGAAATCCTAGGGACAACCCGCATACGCTGCCCTACAAGGCGGCGCCAACGAAGGGTCAACACCCACAAGGCATGCCTTGGTTTGATGGCGACCCAATCAAAGCCTGCCTGGCCTTATCGGTCCGGCGTGCATAGAAAGGAGTGCTATGACAGCGCTAAAAAACTTCGGCCGCAAGGTCGACTTCAACGGGCACATGAAGCGTGTGCGCAGCAGTCTCTCAACAACTGCCGACGACTTGGCCCAAGGCTTTTTCGACATCACCCACAGCAGCTTTGCCCTGTTGGGGCTCATGGTCGTATTTGCACTGATCACCCTGACCGCCAGGCCCGACCTGCGTAACGCTGGCGAACTGGAACTCATGACCTGGCTGCAGGGCCGTAAAGAAGCGAGTGTCGGCTTCACCGAGCCCAGCGCCATTGACCGTGCCACGGCATCCAACCCGAAAGAACTTCCATCGGCGCAGGCCGCGGTCGCATTCTGGCTGAGTAAAAAATATTCGGTCGCGCCTGAGCCTCTCAGCGTACTCGTGGCACAAGCCTTCGAAATTGGCCAGAAAGCCAAGCTCGACCCGACACTGATCCTGGCCATCATGGCGATTGAATCCGGATTCAACCCATTTGCCCAAAGTTCGGTTGGCGCACAAGGACTGATGCAAGTCATGACCAAAGTGCATCATGACAAGTATGAAAATTTTGGCGGCTTGCTGGCCGCCTTTGACCCCGTGACCAACCTTCGCGTCGGCGTCAAGGTGCTGCAGGAATGCATTGCGCGCGCCGGATCGATTGAAGGTGGCCTCAAATACTATGTGGGCGCAGCCAATCTTGAAAGCGACGGCGGCTATGCCAACAAAGTCATGGCCGAGCATGCCCGCTTGCAGGCCGTCGCAACGGGGAACCGGCAACCGCCCTCCTCGCGCTTTGTCAGCGCACCAAGGCCAGCGCGCGCTATTCCGGCGGCCTTGCCGGCGGATCCTGCCCAACGGGGAAACCCGGACCAGACACCCGAAAAAGTGGCGCTATTGGGCGAGTAACAAGCGAATTCGGGTCGCTAAGTTACACTAACAGGGTACGCAACTGGCGATAAGCGTCCTGGTTCTAGCAGACCATTGATGCTGACGTGGGACACCACTGGGAAGCGTACCGCTGAGACCATGTGGTCGTCAGCGTTCAGCCGTTCGCCTGGGCAGCCCTTGCTTTCTTTTGCCTTGTTGGGCTGAAGGACAGGGATCAAAGTCTTGAAGGACTGCCATGTATCACCGCAACATTCTGATTGAACAGACCGACCCCGAAATTTTTGCCGCCATCCAGGCTGAAAACGCCCGGCAAGAACACCACATCGAGCTGATCGCCAGCGAAAACTACGCCTCGCCTGCCGTCATGGCCGCGCAGGGCTCCCAGCTCACGAACAAATACGCCGAAGGCTACCCCGGCCGCCGCTACTACGGCGGCTGCGAACATGTCGACGTGGCCGAGCAACTCGCCATTGACCGCGTCAAACAGATTTTTGGCGCCGATGCAGCCAACGTGCAGCCCCATTGCGGCGCGTCGGCCAACGAGGCGGTGTTTCTTGCTTTCCTCAAGCCCGGTGACACCATCATGGGAATGAGCCTGGCCGAAGGCGGCCACCTGACGCACGGCATGGCACTCAACATGAGCGGAAAGTGGTTCAACGTTGTCTCTTACGGTCTGAACGACAAGGAAGAAATCGACTACGACGCCATGGAACGCAAGGCGCACGAAAGCAAGCCCAAGCTGATCATTGCAGGCGCTTCCGCCTACAGCCTGCGTATCGATTTTGAGCGTTTTGCCAAGGTCGCCAAAGACGTGGGCGCGATTTTCATGGTCGACATGGCCCACTACGCCGGCCTGATTGCCGCCGGCATCTACCCCAACCCCGTGCCGCATGCCGACGTGGTGACATCCACCACCCACAAGAGCCTGCGCGGCCCCCGTGGCGGCATCATCCTGATGAAGGCACAGCACGAGAAAGCCATCAACAGCGCCATTTTCCCCGGCCTGCAAGGCGGCCCGCTGATGCACGTGATTGCCGCCAAGGCTGTTGCATTCAAAGAAGCGCTCTCGCCGGAATTCAAGACCTACCAGCAGCAAGTGCTGAAAAACGCGCAAATCGTCGCCGACACCCTGACCCAGCGCGGCCTGCGCATTGTCAGCGGCCGCACCGAAAGCCATGTCATGCTGGTGGACTTGCGCGCCAAGGGCATCACCGGCAAGGAAGCCGAAGCGGTGCTGGGCAGCGCCCACATGACCATCAACAAAAATGCGATTCCCAACGACCCGGAAAAGCCAATGGTCACCAGCGGCGTGCGCATTGGCACACCGGCCATGACCACGCGCGGCTTCAAGGACGAAGAAGCACGCATGACGGCCAACCTGATTGCCGATGTGCTCGACAACCCGCGCGATGCCGCCAACATCAACGCCGTGCGCGCCAAGGTTCACGCCTTGACCAGCCGTTTCCCGGTTTACGGTTAAGCATCTGCACAGTACGGATTGCGCAAAAGCTATGATTTTAATAGCTTCCTGCACCCGTACTCATTGGGCTAAGTGCCTAAACTGCTTAAAATTCTAGCTTGGGACGCCCATGAAATGCCCTTTTTGTGGTCATCTTGAAACCCAGGTCGTCGAAACCCGGATCTCCGAAGACGCCGAGTTCATACGCCGCCGTCGCCAGTGCGCCGCGTGTGAAAAACGCTTCACGACCTACGAGCGGCCCGACGTCAACTTCCCGGCTATCGTCAAGAAGGACGGGCGGCGCACCGAGTACAAACGCAGCAAAATCCAGGACTCCATGACCCTGGCGCTGCGCAAGCGTCCGGTCAGCACCGAGCAGGTCGACTCTGCTGTCGAGCGAATTGAAGAAAAGCTATTGAACCTGGGCGAGCGTGAAGTGCCGTCGGCCCGCTTGGGCGAGTTGGTTATGCGCGAGTTAAAGAAGCTCGACAAGGTGGCTTATGTGCGCTTTGCCAGCGTCTATCGGAGTTTTGAAGACATTGACGAGTTCAAGACCTTGGTGGATGAGGTGGGGCGTTGACTACACCGGGCAGTGCGCCACTGTCGTCCTGACTGTGCGGGGGCGACCCGTTCTGCTGATCACGATTTGACGTGCATCCACTTGGCTGGCCGACTCCTGACAGACGGTAAAAGTGCCGGCTTGAAAGGCGCCTGAAGTGAAACTGGTCCGGCCCATCGGGGTATAGGATACATAGCTTTGCACGGGGGCATTACCTTCAATCCGAATGGGGTGACGGATGACTTCCTGGCGCAAAAGAAGAGCTTCACCTGCATCCAGGGCCGCGTTGTTGTTGGCATCGTGGAACACAATCCAGCCTTGCTCCCATCCTCCCGACGTGATGCAGACGTCACCGGTAGAAGACTTGCACACCACAGCACGAGAATTGCGCTTAATGGCCTCGCTGCGTGCAAGAAGCAAACTGGAGTGCAAAGAATTCACGCCTGTAGTGACCCGCATTGCGTTGCTGATATGGGACATCGCCGGGGCCGCCAGCGACATCAGAATGGACGCAACAGCGACCACCACCATTAACTCGATCAACGTGAAACCGCCAGAACCAGAGATTACCCGTATCGCCATGTCCGCCTCCCGATGAGTTGGAGCCACGCGTTCTGCGCTGGCCGTATTCAGAACTGGAAAAAACTGAAATGCGCTTTCGATTGATCTCCTGCACACAGCTTGAGTGTGCAGCACAACTGCCATCGGCAGGCGGCCCTACCGCCGCACCCCCTACTTCTTGTACCAGTAAGTACGGCGCAGGTTTTTTGGCACCTTCTTGGTCAGGTCACCGGCCCCCAAAGGTGATTTCCCATCACCGCCAGCACCACCACCGCAACCAATGCAAAACTCCTTTTGAACGGTTTTATTGCCCACTTCAATATTGACAATGCCCACAATTGGCGAAGGCGGCAGACCGCCCCCGTCATAGATCGTGAAGTCGAACTTTCCGGTGAAAGGACTCAAGGCATAACCCTTGGCGACGCCCAGATTTGACTTGCAGGACGTTGGACTCGGCGCCACGGGCTGGTTGGTACCGAAGAAAGTGGTACCCCGCGTTGTAGTGGATGCGTTCACTGTCTTCTCGCCCGCAGCCAGTGTGCTGTAGAACCCGCTCGGCTTGTCGGCAGTGCTTGCATATGCAGTCGTCGTGGCATCGATCAAGCCCGCTTCGGTAATCACCGTGCTGCCGGTAGCATCCTTGCCAACCTTGGTGTCCTTGAGTACGTAGAACCGGTTAACGACCGTATGGGAAGACCCTGGTGCCGTGCTGACAAGAGGATGCTCCCGGTCGCCAGATCCCAACATGACCGCATCGTAAGAGCCGGCAGCATCGACTTTACCGACCGAAACAACGTTGGGCGGATAGAAAAACTTGCGTGGTGTCGTTCCGGACGCGCATACGCCGGCAGCACAGCCCAAGGCGGCGAGCTGGCTAATTTTCCACTTGTCGGGCGTGATACCCGTACCAAGCGTGACGACGCCGCCGGAGGTTTCCGTCGTCTCCAGATCCACGCGCCAGACGTTGCCGCCCACATCCGCCGCATAGAAGCGATCTGTCAATCCATTGTTATCACGGTCCAGAAAACTGATTTCCGCGGGAATGGACCACTTCATCCCGGGCACTTTGCAGCTAGCCCGGGTACTGTTCCCGGAGCATGATGCCGCGTCCGACGTGAAAGCCGCGCTCCACACCAGAGCGCCCGTTTCGGCGTCCAAAACAAAGATAGCCCGGCCTCTTTGGCTGGCCTCGGGTGGTTCCTTATCCTCTGACTCCGCGTCATAACCCCCGCCGAACACCAGCACGGGCTTGGGCTTGCCAGTGATGGCATCGACATAGCCCTTGACCAGAGTCACCCTGGGACGCGACCACGTTTGCCCGAGTTCGCCAAAGGCCTCACCGGAAACAGACTTATCGTTATCTTTTTTCCAAAGAAACTTCGGCGCAGTCGGCGTGGTGACATCCAGGGCGTAGATTAACGAGCCGCCCCGGCGCATGTTCAGGTACAGGTAGGCCTTGTTGACCGTGCCATCGGCATTGAGCGTCTGGTACAGGCCAGGCGAGCCATCCATGAAATAGTCTTTCTCCTTCGCACCTATTCCGTCTGGCGTGGACGGCAGCTTGAGTTCCGGGCTGTTGATGCGCTGGCGATTCAGCTGGGAAAAATGTTCCTTGAGCACCAGTCCCCACAACTCGCCGCCAGCGGGCACAGTCCCAAGGTCTTGCGTCTGGCTGCCATTGACGGCGCGGAACACGCCGTCGTTGGCGCCGTAATAGATGACCAGCCCGCGCGCATCGCCATAGTTCACCACCACGGGCCGCGAATGCAGCACATCGCCGTGGACGGACGGACGGACCGTGTAGCCGGAACCAGGGCTTTTTTCATCGCCAAAGTTGTCTTCGCCACGGACCCAGTTGACCAATGCTGTGGAATTATTGACCCCGGCTTTCTGCGCAATGATGGCGCCCGCCGCTGTTGGCGGTGTGCTGCCTGAATCCATATAAGTGAATTCCCTGTCCTTCGTCGCCACAATCGTTTTTACGCCGTTGTAGCCGCTTGGACTGGCTCCGCTGATGGTGACCGTGTCCCCAGCCAGGAAGTTGTGACTTGTGTTGGTCACGACCGTCGCTGTTATGACGCTTCCCGATTTAATGGCCGTAATGCTCGACACACTGACCGTTACGGCCGTGGTGGCCAAGGCAGCTGCCACGCCAGCGTTGGTGGTGGCGAAGGCATTGGAGCTATGCGTCAAGTTCTCATTGCAACCAGTTCCACTGGGGCAGTAGGTGTACAGCTTGCGGGGAGAGTCCGGCGTGCTGGCGTAATTCACCGTGAGGTTGCGCGTGCGCAGCACCTGGGCAGCGCCCCCTTTTTCAACCAGTTCACCATCCTGTTTATCGAAGGCGCCGCCAGCGCCATGCGGGTCCGCCACGAAAAAGCCCCCTGTTGAATCGGGTGCGACTGCCGTGTCCTTCTTGGTCCAGTAGCTGACCGCCGTCGATGTGATGAAGCCGG
>NZ_JADMJK010000131.1:31891-46999 GCF_018780625.1 Polaromonas sp.
ACTGCCGTGTCCTTCTTGGTCCAGTAGCTGACCGCCGTCGATGTGATGAAGCCGGTTCCAGCAGCACTGATGGCCGGATCCCCATTGCTGTCGCCCAGCTTGAGCGTGGCCTTGTTCGGATCGGGATTGCTGGGGTCCGGGTACTCCAGAATGAACTTGTACTGCTTGAGGTTGCCAAGCCAGCGTGGACTGGCACTGCCATCCGGCCTGAACATGCCCAGAAAGATCTGGTTCAGATAGGTGCCCTGGGCATTGACGCTGACCGGCAGGCTGGCGGACGAGAAAACACTGTTCACGGCCTGGACTTCATTGAGAATCTTCAGGATCGCAGTTGAGATTTCTTCATAACCCGATGTGCCAAAGTATTTGCCGCCACCATTTTTCGCCATGCTGGTCAGCAGGGCCGGATAGTCTGGCTTGCAGTCACTTCCCAGTAAACCAACGGTGTAGGTCGTAATACCCTGCTTGTCGTCGAATGCGCCGTAAAGGTCCGTCTGGTACATGTAACGTGCCCACTCGTCGGCGTACAACCCGGATGGCACAGTGTGATTGCCCATGCTGTAGCTGCCACAGCTAAAGGCAGAAGTACCGTACTTTCCCGAAGGGATCACGATATTTTCCAGTTGGGCGGCCGTAACACCTGGAGCAGCGGTCAAAGCGCCCAAGACATTGGCACTGGCGCCGTCACCGGGCCCACCCGCTGGCCCATAGGCATTGCCAAGGAAGATAACGAAATTCTTCTGGCATCCGGCTGGGGGCGCCGTGTAAGTGCGTCCAGACAAGCCGGTTTTTCCCGCATAGTAGGCCCAAGCCTCCTGCATGACTGCCCCGGTGCTCTGGCCATTCACCTTGATATTGAAACCGTCCTTGTCGGAGTTATTGGCTTTCCAAGTCTTGATCCAGGCCAGAAAATTTTTCTTTCTATCACCCGACATCAGCGCTACAGGCTGGACCAGGCAACCGCCCTCAGCAGAACCACAGTTGGTGCCCAGGGAATTTGTGGAGGGGTTCCAATCCTGAATGTTGCTGGCGCTGTAAACCATCAAACCAAGATTGACGGCGCCTTCCGGCAGACTGGAAACCACGTTGTAGATGGCGCACTGCTCAATGCCTCCCGCTGTTTGACCCAGCGACGGCGAGCCTCCGCCCACATATTCACAAGAGGTTGGCACACTCGCCGAAAAACTGGCGGCGTTATCCAGCACCAACAGCACATTGGGCACGCCCGCAGTCCCTGAGTTGTCGCTGTAGATGTCAATGTCTGCGGCCTGGGTGAGCAAGGACGCTGCCAGCGCACTCAGCATCAGGCAGAACCCAAAGATTCGAGAAGTTTTCATAGCATTCACTCTTCTTAAGTTAAAGGCATGTCACTGTGGAGGGCACGCGGATGGTCACGCCCTGGACATGCTCGACTTTCGCGCCGGTCAACCCATCTGTCACGCCAGCCTCAATTTCCCACTGTTGCGTCTTGCACTCGCTGGGCTTGGTGGTCAGCGTACCGTCCGCCTTGATGGCCTTGTCGTCATCCTGACCGGCAAAACAGGCGCGGTCATTGTCATTTTCCGAATCCAGCGACGAATTGAGTACCGGCACTTCAACCACGCACGTGGTCATGGCTTTGACTGCCACGGTGTAGGTGGCCGCCCCTGTAGGTACTTGCACGGACTGCGCTGAAATCAGTGAAATGTCGTCCGCATCAATGACCTGCTCGATCACCTGCTCAATAGCCATCTGCGTGGCCATGCTAGCCTCCCCCTGAGACTGGGCGTTGCCAGAAATCATAAGATTGGTGTTGCCGGAACGGATGGAGAACACCACCAAGAGGGTCAGCACCACCAGCATGATCATGCTGGTGAGCAAGGTCGATCCTTGCTGCTTGTTTTTCATCAGGCATCTCATGAACCATCCCTTCGCGAACTGATGTTGACCACACGCACCAACTGACTGAACACCCGGCGCTTGAAACCGTCATTGGATGCCGCTGTCGTGCCGTCCAAGCCCAGGTTATAGGTTTTCGTGTCCTGATACCCACCCGAGCGCTCGTTGTTGCGTGCAAGCAGATGAATTCTCACGGTCATGACATTGCCCCAATGCGCGATCGGTTTTGGGTCAGCGACTGTTGCGGGATCCCAAGCAGCAAAGGGCGCCGCATCCTTTGCGTAACTGTCGGGCGCACCGTCACCGGTGGTGTCGAACCCATAATCAATCTGCATCTTGTCGATGCCCTCGACCAACGGCACGGTGGTCATCCCAGCATCCAACAGTTCCAACCGCTTGAGGGTCGGTACGGAAACTCCGCCATCGTCCGTATTTGCAGCCGAACACGTTGATCCGTTGGCCGGCACACTGCAGGGGCTCAGGAAATAAATGTGCACGAGGTATTTGCGCAGGGATGCGGTGGTGGTGCCGTCTTTTTTCTTCAAATTAAAAACCGCCACGTCCACTGCCGTGCCTGCTGCCGTTGCGAGCACAGAAAGAAACTCAGACCCGGATGCGCTCAAGCCAGACTGCAGATAGGGTTGCCCAATGGTCAGCAGACCAGTCACCGTTGCGGGTTCAACACGCCGCACCACCAGAATATCGCTTCCATCCACATGGTTTGCCGCATTCAGTGGGCAGTCTGAAAATGCTGCAGGCAGGCTGGCCCCAGGAGAGTCGTATCCCTGGATCGGGAACGGCAAGGCATTTGTCAGCGCGGTCGCAGCGACCAGACAGGGATTGGGAAGCGAGTTGGGCAATGACAATTCGCCTGCACCGGCATACTCGCCGAAATAGCCTGCAAGCTCAATATCGTCCTGTAACAGCCGCATGGCATAGCGCCCGTTTTCTATTTGCCGACTCGACTTTTCAAGTTCGGCCTGGGTGCTGCTTTGCTGCGCGATCAAGGCCGACAGGCCAACAAGCAGAATCAACCCGACCGTGATGGAAACCATCCATTCAATCAGCGTCATGCCGCGCTGATGGCGCCGCGCTTGCAAGGGATGGCGGCGCGGCACCGGGAGCGGGGTCTGTTTCAGGTGTTGCATGAGTCAACTCAACTTGGCGATTTGTAGGGGAGCCGTCACGGCCCTGCGCTGTGCATCGTCCCCGTAAAGGTCAGAGGCACAACTCACACCGGCAGGGGCTACCGTCTTTCCATTACCCTGCCACACGACACTGACCTGGTAAACCCCCGGGGTTGTCTCGCTGACGCATCCGCGCGCCCCTAGCATGCCGCCAGTATTGTTGCCGCCAGACTGTTCAGTGCTGCCCAGCAGGAGATCATTCCATTCCGTCATGTCCTGCACAGCGCGCGCCTGCTGTTCCGCCGTTCCAAGCGCACAGACAGGCGCGACGATCCCGGAACCGGTGCCCAGAAAAGGTGAACCATCGGCCGCCGTAGTGACCACATAGCAGCCTGCGACCTTGCGGTTGGCGTTGATGCGGTTGACCATGTCATGCAACACCACCAGCGCCTGCACGCGCTGGTAAGACTCCATTTGTGAGCGCTGGCTCTGCAGCATGAGCCCAACCAGCCCAAGCAGGCCCAGCATCAGGATGACCAGCGTCACAAGCACCTCGATCAGGCTTGACCCCTGCTGGGCATCGCGTCGTTTGAAATTCAGGTTCATCAGCAATCTCCCAGTTTGCGCTTGGGCAGGCCGCTGAGGTCGAACGACACACAGCGGCTTGCTGTGCCACCTTCGTCGCTGACTTGCAGGCCCGGTATGTGCGCCTGCGTCTTGAGCCGACCGCTGCCAAGGTAGACGACATCGATAACATCGACGTGGCTGGGCGTCATGACCAACCCTTTGTAGGCCGACTGGGTGCCAAGGGTGACGGCGCCGAACTTGACACTCCAGCCATCTTTCCAGCCCCCGGCCGCAGCCACTATGCCCACCTCGGCGTTGCGCTTGATGGCTTCGGAGCGCGCAAAAACGGCAGCAAGGGAGAAATCGGAAGTCGCCGTTTTCACGCGCTGTCCGGCCACGAAGCTCTTGAACGACGGCAAAGCCAGCCCCAGCATCACCGCCGCGAGGGAGATGACCACCATCAGTTCAATAAGCGTAAAGCCACGCACCCTGGAGCTCATTGCGAACTCACCTCACCAGCAATCGGAAACAGCGCTGGCCGTTCCAGATTTGGTTTTGGTGCCCAGATGGTTGAGCGTCAGCGTGGCGCAGCGGGCGTCACCGGCTAACTGCGCGCCGATCGGCGTGCCCGTGACAAGGTAAGCAGGAATACCTGCCAATGCAGTGCAATTGCCGGTGGCCGTGGGCATTGTGCAGGTAACAGTGATGGCGTATTTGCTCGAGACATCAGCAGGCACCGACATGCTCAAGTCCGCCAACGCGGTTCCCCCTCCCGCGTAGCGACGCGCATCCAGCATGTATTGCTCCTGCTTGTTGGCTACGGAAAACATGAAGCTCTGGGCCGCAGAGCGGTTGGCACGCACGATGTACTGGTTGTAAGACGGTAAAGCTACAGCCGCCAGAATTCCTATGATGGCCACTGTGATCATCAGCTCAATGAGCGTAAAACCGAGTTGTTTGCCTCTTTGCATGCGATCCCCTCCATTTCCCTATTTCAATGAAACTGGATGTTAGCGAAGTAACACCCAGCGAGCGTCATCATCCCGACTGCCGGTCAAATTCACAGAACAAATGGCATTGGCCTGGGACAAACCGGCATGACCTCAGCCCGTGGGATACTGGCTTTTTGTCTGCACTTTTCTTGCCAGCCATGCGCCATACCTCTCCGTCCGCCTCCGACCTAGCCCTGGACTGGGCGGGACGCGCACTTCTGCTTGCACCTCCTAATCCACGTGTGGGGTGCGTACTCACATCAGGCCAGGATGGCACGGTCATTGGCGTTGGCCACACCCAGCGCACCGGTGGCCCCCACGCCGAAATCATGGCCTTGCGCGACGCGGCCGCGCAAGGCCATTCCGTCAAAGGCGCCACGGCCTACGTCACACTGGAACCCTGCTCCCACCACGGCCGCACGCCCCCCTGCTGCGACGCATTGATTGCGGCAGGCATCGGCAAAGTGGTGGTTTCCATTCAAGACCCCAACCCCCTCGTGGCAGGGCAAGGTATCGCCCGGCTTCGCGCCGCAGGAATCGACGTTGAAGTCGGCCCCGGCGCCGCTGAGTCCCGCGAACTCAACATCGGCTTTTTCAGCCGCATGATCCGCAAAACGCCCTGGGTGCGCATGAAGATGGCGGCCTCACTGGACGGCACGACGGCGCTGGACAATGGCCAAAGCCAGTGGATCACCTCGCCCGAGGCGCGTGCCGACGGCCACGCCTGGCGGGCGCGCGCCAGCGCGGTACTGACGGGCATAGGTACCGTGCTGCAGGACAACCCACGCCTTGATGTGCGCGAGGTGGCAACGCCGCGCCAGCCGCATCTTGTGGTGGTGGACAGCCGGCTGCAAACCCCGCTGGATGCGCATCTTTTCATCCCTGGCCGCGCTTGCATCATCTATGCGGCAGTGCCAGATGATGCTAAAAAAATGGCACTGGAGGCGCGCGGTGCCACCGTCGTCATGCGGCCCGATGCCCACGGCAAAGTGGATCTGGCCGCCATGATGAAAGACCTGGGGACCCGCGAGATCAACGAACTGCATGTTGAGGCCGGCAGTAAGCTCAATGGCTCGCTGATTCGCGCCGGACTGGTCGATGAGTTTTTGCTCTATCTGGCCCCCAAGCTGCTGGGCCCGGGTCAGGGTATGGCGTCGTTCGGGCCGCTGCAATCGCTGTCAGAAGCCGTTGCGCTGGAGTTCAAATCCATCGACAGGGTGGGGGTTGATTTGCGCGTGTTGGCCCGGGTGGCCGGACGCGATCAGTTCTAAACACCCCCGGCCAGGCAGTCTTTTCAGACCTTAAATCGGCCTGCCCGGCAGGAAGACCCGATTCCCTGCGAAAATACGGGAATGTTTACCGGAATCATTACCGGCTTGGGGCGCATCGTCGCCATCCAAAGCCTGGGCAGCTCTTCACACCATGGCAAGCGTCTCACCATTGAAACGCCTGCGGGGTATCTCAACGACGTGGGTCTGGGCGACAGCATTGCGCTGAACGGCGCCTGCATGACGGCCACTGCGCTTGACCCTGGCCGCAACCAGTTTTCCATCGATATTTCCGCGGAGTCTCTGGCAAAAACCTGCGGCCTGACGCAGACCGGGGTCATCAACCTCGAAAAAGCCCTGCGCGCCAACGACCGCCTGGGCGGCCATATCGTTTCGGGTCATGTCGACGGCATTGGCCGCGTCACGCATTTCACGCAGGTGGGCGAAAGCTGGGAGCTGCGGATAAGCGCCCCGCGTGCGCTGAGCAAGTACCTGGCCTACAAGGGCTCAATCACCATCAATGGCGTGAGCCTGACGGTCAACCAGGTCACGGACCTGACAGACGCAGCCGATGCTACGGACCAGACACCAGGCAGCGAGATCAGCATCAACCTGATCCCGCACACCGTGCAGAACACGGCGCTGGGCCAACTGTCCGAGGGCTCAGAGGTCAACCTGGAAATCGACCTGATCGCACGCTACGTCGAGCGCATGCTCAAAGACACCCAAACACACACCCACAGTTCCATCGCTCCCGCAACCACTGACTAATTCATGACAACTGTAATTTCCCCCGTTGAAGACATCGTGGCCGACATGCGCGCTGGCCGCATGGTCATTCTGGTTGACGAAGAAGACCGCGAAAACGAAGGTGACCTGGTGCTGGCTGCAGACCATGTCACCGCTGACGCCATCAATTTCATGGCGCGTTATGGCCGTGGCCTGATTTGCCTGACACTCACCCGTGAACGCTGCGAACGCCTGCAACTGCCCCCCATGACGGTGCGCAACGGGGACAAAAAAGGCACCGCCTTCACCGTCTCGATCGAAGCCGCAGAAGGGGTCACCACCGGTATTTCGGCGGCAGACCGGGCCCGCACCGTGCAAGCAGCGGTAGCCAAGGATGCGACGCCTGACGACCTGGTGCAGCCCGGCCACATCTTTCCCTTGCAGGCCGTGGAAGGCGGGGTGCTGATGCGCGCGGGTCACACCGAAGCCGGCTGTGACCTGGCGACCATGGCGGGCTGCAGCCCCGCCTCCGTCATTTGCGAGATCATGAAAGACGACGGCACCATGGCGCGCCTGCCAGATTTGCAGCTGTTTGCGGCTGAACACGGCCTGAAGATTGGCACCATTGCCGATCTGATCGCGCACCGCAGCCGGGTCGAGTCGCTGGTTGAAAAACATGGCGCCCGCCCCATCAACACGGCTTTTGGTGAATTCACCCTCCATGCGTTCAAGGACAAGACGGCACGCGCCGTGCATCTTGCGCTGGTCAAAGGGCAATGGGACGACAGCGAAGCGGTGCTGGCCCGTGTGCATGAGCCGCTGTCCATTCTGGATGCGCTGGAAGTCGGCCGCACCATGCACTCCTGGAGCCTGGATGCCAGCCTCTCGCGGATTGCCGCGGAGGGCAAAGGCGTGGTGGTGCTGCTGAACTGCGGCGAGAGCGCCGAAGAGTTGCTGGCGCAGTTTGACGGCACTGCGCGCGCCGCACATGCCCCCGAGCGTGGCCGCATGGACTTGCGCACCTACGGCATTGGGGCGCAGATCCTGCGTGAATGCGGCGTGCAAAAAATGAACCTGATGGGCAACACGCGCCGCATGCCCAGCATGACGGGCTACGGCCTGGAGATTGTTGGCTACGTCACGCCTGACAAATAGCAGGTCAGTAACCGATCAATAAGCAATCAACAACTGACAAATCAACGCAAAGGGAATTCATCGTGTTTGGTGCAGAAAAAGGTTCGGCCGACAAGCTTGACGGCAAAAAATTATCGATCGGCATTGTGCAGGCGCGCTTCAATGAAGGCATTACCAACGCCTTGGCCGAAGCTTGCAAGCAGGAGCTGATGGCCCTGGGTGTCGACCCCAAAAACATCACGCATGTCCAGGTGCCCGGCGCCCTTGAAATTCCCTGTGCCTTGCAGGCCCTGGCAGAAAGCGACAAATTCGATGCGCTGGTGGCCCTGGGTTGCATCATTCGCGGCGAAACCTATCACTTTGAGCTGGTCGCCAATGAAAGCGGCGCGGCCGTGACGCGCCTGGCGCTGGACTACCAGTTGCCGATTGCAAACGCCATACTGACCACCGAAAACCTGGCGCAGGCCATGGCACGCCAGGATGAAAAAGGCTGCGATGCAGCGCGCGTGGCCGTTGAAATGGCCAATTTGCTCGACGAGCTTGCCTAGAACAGCCCGACCCTGCCTGCGCTCCTCCCCCCATTTCCCACACCGGCACAAACCGGCCACTATTGGACCCCCATGGCAGAACCCATCCTCAAACCCAAACGCCCACCACAAACGCGGAACGGCCTGACCGACACCGGCGTGAAAAAGGCGGCCGACAAGTCGGCCCGCACCCGCGCCCGCGAATTTGCCCTGCAAGCCCTGTACCAATACCTGGTGGGCCGTAATGAGACCGCCTCCATTGATGCCTTCACCCGCGACCTGGTGGGGTTTCACAAGGCCGACTCGGCCCATTACGACGCCTTGCTGCACGGCTGCATCGACGCGGCGCAAACGCTTGACGACAGCATCACGCCCTTGCTGGACCGGAAAATGGCCGAGATTTCGCCGGTTGAACATGCCGTGCTGTGGATAGGCGTTTACGAATTCAGCCATTGCCCCGACGTGCCCTACCGCGTTGTGATCAACGAATGCATTGAACTGGCCAAGGCCTTTGGCGGCACCGACGGCCACAAGTACGTCAACGGCGTGCTGCACCAGCTGGCGCCCTCGCTGCGCGCCCAGGAAGTGGCCGCCGACCAGGCCAAGTAAAGCTGCAACCCTGAAAGGATGGCCTTGAAAATTGCCCAGCGGGCTCAACGCATTGAGCCGTTTTATGTCATGGAGGTGGCCAAGGCCGCCGCAGCGATGGCGCAGGAAGTGGCCAACACCGCGCAGCCCATGATTTTTTTAAACATCGGCGAGCCCGACTTCACCGCGCCGCCACTGGTGCAGCAAGCGGCCACGCGCGCCATTGCCCAGGGCTACACGCAATACACCCAGGCCACCGGCCTGCCGGCCTTGCGCGAACGCATCAGCGACTGGTATAGCGCCCGCTTTGGCGCGCAGGTGGCGCCCAGCCGCATCATCATCACGGCGGGCGCGTCTGGCGCGCTGCAACTCGCCTGCCTGGCCCTGATAGAAGCCGGTGACGAAATTCTGATGCCGGACCCGAGCTACCCGTGCAACCGCCATTTTGTGGGCGCGGCGGAAGGCTCGGCAATCCTGATTCCGACCACGGCCGAAGAGCGCTTTCAGCTCACTGCCGAGAAGGTCAAGGCGGCGTGGACGCCCAAAACGCGCGGTGTGCTGCTGGCCTCGCCATCCAACCCCACGGGCACCTCGATTGCCCCCGAAGAGCTGCGGCGAATTCACGAGTTTGTGCACAGCCAGGGCGGCATCACCCTGATTGACGAGATTTACCTGGGCTTGAGCTACGAAGAGCACTTTGGGCACTCGGCGCTGGCCATGCCCGGCGAGCTGGGCCAAAGCATCATCAGCATCAACAGTTTCAGCAAATACTTCAACATGACGGGTTGGCGGCTGGGCTGGCTGGTGGTGCCCGAAGCGCTGGTGCCGGTGATCGAGCGGATGGCGCAAAACCTGGTGATTTGCGCCAGCACGGTGTCGCAGCACGCCGCGCTGGCCTGCTTTGAAGCCGACAGCCTGCTGGAATACGAGCGCCGGCGCGCCGAGTTCAAGGCCAGGCGCGACTATTTCATCCCTGAACTGAACCGCCTCGGGCTGCGCGTGCCGGTGATGCCGGACGGCGCTTTCTATGCCTACGCTGACTGCACCGAGGCTGCCGCCCGCCTGGGCGTGCGCGGCAGCTGGGACTTTTCCTTTGAACTCATGAAACGCGCCCACCTTGCCGTGACGCCGGGCCGGGACTTCGGCCAGGCAGCCCCGGAGCAGTTTGTGCGTTTTTCCACCGCCAGTTCCATGGCGCATTTGCGGGAAGCGGTGGCGCGGCTGGAGGCCGTGCTGACATGAACGCCCCCGCCAGCCCCAGGCAGGTTTTTGAATGGGCCCTTCGGGTCTACTGGGAAGACACCGACGCGGGCGGCATTGTTTTTTATGCCAACTACCTGAAATTCTTTGAACGTGCGCGCACTGAATGGCTCAGATCTCTGGGCATCGAGCAGCAGCGCCTCAAGGAAAGCACGGGCGGCATGTTCGTGGTGCTTGAAACCAGCATCCGCTACCGCCGCCCTGCCCGGCTCGACGACGAACTGATTGTTACGGCGAGCATGGTCGAAACAGGCCGTGCGTCCATGATAATCAAGCAGCAGGCGCTATTAAAATCAGAGCAACCAGATACGCAGCCCGCGCTGCTCTGTGACGGCACGATCAGGATAGGCTGGGTCGATGCCAGCAGCCTTCAGCCAACGCGCATGCCGGCGTCCCTTTCAGCCTGCTTTCCTTCCTGACAGCTTCAACCCCTAGCCAAAGCGTCCCCATGAACCAAGACCTCTCGATTGTCAGTCTCATTCTTAACGCCAGCTGGGTGGTCCAGGGCGTGGTGCTGCTGCTGGTGGGTGTGTCCATCGCCAGCTGGGCCGCGATTTTCAGGAAAATCGTGGCACTCAAGCGCGCCCAGTTGCTCAACGACGAATTCGACCGCGAATTCTGGTCGGGCACCAGCCTGAACGATTTATTTGCAGGTGCGGCGCAAAACGCCAAGCACTCGGGCGCCATGGAACGCATTTTTGCCAGCGGCATGCGCGAATACCAAAAGCTGCGGGAGCGGCAAATCAACGATGCTGGCACCCTGCTGGACGGCGCACGCCGCGCCATGCGGGCCAGCTACCAGCGCGAGCTCGATGCCATTGAGTCCAACCTGTCGTTTCTGGCCACGGTCGGTTCGGTGTCGCCTTACGTTGGCCTGTTTGGCACGGTGTGGGGCATCATGCATGCCTTTACCGGCCTGGCCGCGCTGGAGCAGGTGACGCTGGCCACGGTGGCGCCCGGCATTGCCGAGGCACTGGTGGCCACGGCCATTGGCCTGTTTGCGGCCATCCCGGCCGTGGTGGCCTACAACCGCTTTTCCCACGACATCGACCGCATCGCGAACCGCCTGGAAACCTTCATCGAAGAGTTCTCCAACATCCTGCAGCGCAACCTGGGCGCGCAGTCGCCGTCCGGTCACTGAACAAAAAAGCGAACTGCCATGCCAGCCGTTAACTCCCGTCGCCGGGGCCGCCGCACCATCAGCGAGATCAACATGGTGCCGTTCATCGACGTCATGCTGGTGCTGCTCATCATCTTCATGGTGACGGCACCGCTGATCACGCCCAGCATGATCGCCCTACCCAAGGTCGGCAAGGCACCCAGCCAGCCGCAAAATCCGGTACAGATCCTGATCAGCAAGGACGAAACCGTTCAAATCAAGTTCAAGACCGACAGCGTGGCCAGCGACGTGCGCAATGTGGCGGGCGACATCATCAAAATGCAGCCAGAGGTTAAAGCAGCTGGCCCCGAAGCCGTGCCGGTTGTCATCAGCGCCGACAAGTCCATCAAGTACGAAACCGTGGTCAAGGTCATGGACCACCTGCAAAAAGCCGGCGTGTCGCGGGTTGGCCTGTCGGTGCAGACCGGCAAGTAAGCAGCAGCCCGCACGGCCTCATGACCAGCACCACCGAACGCCTTGAATTTGGCCCGCCGCAAGAGACCGCCTCGCCGCGCTCTTTCGCACTGGCCTTGCTCGTTCACATATTGCTGATTGCCGCATTGACCTGGGGTGTGAGCTGGAAAAGCACGGACCGGGCGAGCACGTTCGAGGCCGAACTGTGGTCCGGCGTGCCGCAGCAGGCAGCGCCCAGACTGGTTGAGCCGTTGCCGCCACCGCCTCCTGCGCCAGCACCTGAGCCCACACCTGCCCCGCCGCCACGGCCTGTGCCAGTCCCCAAGCCTGCGCCCGCACCACCTGAAGTCAAGGTGACGCCGCCGACACCCGACGTGGACATTGCGCTGCAACAGGAAAAGAAACGCAAGTTGCTGCAGCAGCAAAAAGAAGATGCCGCCGAAAAGGCCGAAAAAGCGCAGAAGCTGCAGGACAAGCGCAAAGCCGAGTTGCAGGCAAAAAAAGAGCTGGCAATCGAAAAAGAGAAAGAACTCGAAAAAGAGAAGGCACAAAAAGCCAGAGAAGAGCTGGCCAGGCGCAAGACGGCCGAAGAAGCCAAGAAACTCGAAGCGAAAAAGCAGGACGCCGCCGCACAGGCCAAGGAAAAGCAGGCAGCCGCCGAGGCGTCCGCCAAGAATCAGCGCCAGGAAAACATGAAGCGCATCGCAGGCCTGGCAGGCGCCACCGGCGGTGCCGATGCAAAGGGCACAGCCCAAAAGTCCAGCGGGCCGTCGGCCGGCTACGGGGGCAAGGTCAGAGCGGCGGTAAAACCCAACGTGATTTTTTCAGACGATGTTTCGGGCAATCCCACAGCCGAAATCGAGGTGCGCACCACGCTGGATGGCAGCATCATCAGCCAGCGCCTCGTCAAATCGAGCGGCAACAAGGCGTGGGATGACGCGGCGATCAAGGCCGTGATCCGCACCGGCAGCCTGCCGCGCGACACGGACGGCCGTGTACCGACGCCCATGATCCTGGAAATGCGGCCCAAAGACTGAAGCCGCAAGCGGGTGGGCAATGCCACCCTGCAATTTCAGCATACTATTAAAATAATAGCTACAAGCGCTCGTCCTTATTGGGCCAGATCCTTATTTCATTCATAAACAATGCTGGCCAGCTGGTCAGCCTGCGCGGTCCAGCTGGCCAGTGCCGCATCGCTCGGGAAGAACCTGGCCGCCTCGCCCAGATGCAGCTCGGCACTGGCGCCAGCGCAGCGCAGACTGAGCCGCACCGGCAACCCACGCAGGAGCTCACCCTGCTCTGACATTTCAGAGCGCGCAGGAAAGTCTTTGACCAGGCGGGAAATGTCTGGTGGCATGCCTTTTTCCACATCCACCGCTACGCGCAAATACCGCCCAAACTTGCAGCGCGCGGTTTCCAGGTCCCAGACCTGGGTGACCTTGAAACGGCGGCCAAAGCGCTCGGACGCGCCCTGCAGCGTGCCTTGCACAATCACCAGTTCGTCGTCCTTGAGCAAGTTGCGATTCGCATTGAAGGTCGCCTCATCGACCGACGCTTCGAGCACGTCGGTCTTGTCGTCGAGCTTGAAGATGATCAGCTTGCCGCGGTTGCCATTGATCACGCGCAGGTCGCTCAGGATGGCCGCCAGCATCTGCGGGTCGCGTGAATCACTGAGGTCTTCGATCTTCCGCTTGGCGAACTGCCGCACCTCCGTGACCACCTCGTCAAACAAATGGCCTGACAGGTAAAAACCAATTGCTGTTTTCTCCAGCACCAGGCGCGCCTTGACGCCAAACGATGCCGCCTCGACCAGCGGCGGCTCCTGGGTGCTGGCGGCGTGCGAATCCGACATGTCAAACAGGCCGCCCTGGTTGGCATTGGCTTCGGTGGCGGCGGCAAATTCAAAGGCGCGGTCGACCGAGGCCAGCAACTCCGCGCGGTTCAGGTGCATGTTGTCAAACGCGCCGCCCTTGATCAACGCGTCCACCGTGCGCTTGTTGAGCTTGCTGCGGTCCACCCGCACGCAAAAGTCATACAGCGAGGTGAACGGGCCGCCTTCATTGCGCGCCGCCACAATAGCGGCAATCGCCTGCTGGCCGGTGCCCTTGATGGCGCCCAGGCCGTAGCGAATGGACTTTGCGCTGATCGGCTCAAACCGGTAGTCGCCCCGGTTGATATCGGGCACTTCAAAGCTCATTCCCATTTTCTGGGCGTCGCCAAACAGGATTTTCAGCTTGTCGGTGTCGTCCATCTCGACGGTCATGTTGGCCGCAAAGAACTCGGCCGGAAAATGCACCTTGAGCCAGGCCGTGTGGTAGGCCAGCAGCGCGTAGGCGGCCGAGTGCGACTTGTTAAAGCCGTAGCCCGCAAACTTCTCCATCAGGTCAAACACCTCGTCGGCTTTTTCCTGACTCAAGCCATTGATGCCAGCGCCCTTGCGGAAGATTTCCCGGTGCTGGGCCATCTCTTTCTCGTCTTTTTTGCCCATCGCGCGGCGCAGCATGTCGGCGCCGCCCAGCGAGTAACCGCCCAGGATCTGCGCGGTCTGCATCACCTGCTCCTGGTAGACCATGATGCCGTAGGTCTCTTCGAGCATCGGCTTGACGCGCGGGTCCGGGTATTCGGGCACTTCCTTGCCCTGCTTGCGGGCAATGTAGGTCGGAATCAGGTCCATCGGGCCGGGACGGTAGAGCGCGTTCATCGCGATCAGGTCTTCCAGCCGGTCGGGCCGGGCGTCCTTCAGCATGCGCTGCATGCCGATACTTTCAAACTGGAACACGGCTTCGGTCTTGCCCTCGGCAAACAGCCGGTAAACCCGCGCATCGTCGAGCGGCAGGTTCTCGAAGCTGAAATCCTTTTGCGCCGGGTAACGCTTGACGATGAATTCCTTGGCGATTTCCAGGATGGTCAGCGTGGCCAGCCCCAAAAAGTCGAACTTGACCAGGCCAATCGCCTCCACGTCGTTCTTGTCATACTGGCTGACCGCCGAGCTGCTGCCGGGCTGCAAATACAGCGGGCAAAAATCCGTCAGCTTGCCGGGCGCAATCAGCACGCCGCCGGCATGCATGCCGATGTTGCGCGTCAGGCCTTCGAGCTTGCGGGCCAGCTCAAGCAGCGTGTGCACGTCTTCTTCCTTAGCTTCGCGCTCGGCCAGGATCGGCTCGGCTTCCAGCGCATAGACCATCTTGTCGTTTTTCTTGCGGTCAGCGGGCACCAGTTGCAGCGTGACGGCCTGGCCGGGCTTGTTCGGGATCAGCTTGGAAATCCCGTCGCAAAACCCGTACGGAAAATCGAGCACCCGGCCCACGTCGCGAATCGCCGCGCGCGCCGCCATGGTGCCAAAGGTCACGATCTGGCTGACCGCCGCGTGGCCGTATTTGTCTTTCACGTAGTCAATCACGCGGTCGCGGTTTTGCTGGCAAAAGTCAATGTCGAAGTCGGGCATAGACACCCGTTCCGGGTTCA
>NZ_JADMJK010000076.1 GCF_018780625.1 Polaromonas sp.
GTCTTCATGGCCGAAGGCGCAACGCCCCGGCGCTGCATCATGTCTTCGCTCATGGCCGCCACGGCTTGAGGGGACAAGGCGGCCTGGGCGGCGGGATAGGCCGTGTTGTTTTCGTCGTCCAGGTGCTGCCGGTAAAGCGCGGCGAACTTCGTCAGGGCCGCGGTCTGGGCTGGCGTGAGCGGCGCCCAGCCTGCGGCCGGGCTGTCTGCCACGGCCTGCAACGCGCGGCGGGCCTCGGCCCAGTCAACTTCCATTTGCCGGTGATCCTGCACCAGCCGCTCAACCAGTGCGCGCAGGCTGGCATTTGACCCCGCCAGCAGCGTCGGAAACACATGCAGTTCCTCGTCCTGGTGGTGCAGCGGCGCAGCCAGGTCAAAGTAGCGCATCACGTCGCGCGCGGCCTGCCGGGCCGGCTCGTCGCAGCCTTTGTCCAAAAGGTATTGCTGCAGTTTGGCCTGCAGCGCCAGCATGCGCTCGACCCGGTCGTGGCAGGCGGCCAGCATCTCGAAGGGTGCCTCAAGCCCGGCGGCCGGCGCGCTGTGGCCGGGCAGCATCACCGGCCGGGTCGTTCGGGCAGGATTGCTCATGTCAACCGATCTGGACCGCCTGGCCCTGCGCATCAAAAGGAATGTAGGCGCCATGCTCGCCGCGCTTGATGGCCTCGACCATGCGCTGCAGCGGCTCCTCGGCGTCTTCGGAGGTGGGCGCCCGGTTCACGCTGCCCGACAGGGCGGCGGCAAACACCATGCCCCAGTCCTGGCCGAACTGGCCGGATTCCTGCACCAACGCGGCAAACGACGCCAGTTCGTCGGGGCGCTTGTCGACGCACATCCGCGGCACCAGCGCGCCGCCCTGCCCGGCCTGAAAGCGCTCGCGCTGGGCCGGCGTGGCGTCGTCGGGCAGTTCGACGCCGGCAAACACAAACAGCAAACGCTGCGGCTCGGGCTGGGCGCGGGCAGCCTGCAGCAGGTCGTCAAAACTTGAAATTTCCATGAAATTTTCCTTAAAAAACGTACAAAGAATCGGCCCATTCGGGCGCAGCAGCCGCCTCGCCGGGGCCGGCAAGGCAGGTCACAAAATCGCGCGGCGCCGGGCGCGGGCGGGCCGGCCGGTGCGACTGCACCGTGCCGATGCTGACAAAACACAGCGCCTGTTCGCCGCAGGCCAGGCCAAACAGCCGGCGCAGGCCGTCGGACTTCAGGGCCTTGCCGCTGGTCAGCGCCGAGCCAAAGCCGAGCGCGGTGGCCATCAGCAGCATGTTCTGCACCGCGCAGCCGGCCGACACGATGCGCTCAGCCAGGTCGATTTCCGGGTCGCCGCGCCGGCCATCCACAACGACCAGCATCAGCAGCGGCGAGCGCTGCGCTTTTTCACGCGCCTGCGCCAGCTGCTCGGGCGTGGCGGCGGCGTCGCGCGCCATCAGCGCATCGCCAAAAACATCGGCCAGCCGGGGCCGTGCCGCCTGCGGCACCAGCACGAAGCGCCAGGGCAGCAGCTGGCCGTGGTCGGGCGCGGTGGCGGCTGCCTCCAGCATCAGCGCCAGTTGCCGGGCGTCAGGGCCGGGCGCGGCCAGGCGCTTGGGCAAGGTGGTCTGGCGCGACTGCATCAGCGCTGCTGTCATGTCGGCCAGGTCGGCCAGTTCCATATCGGTCATCAGCACGTCCTCATCCCGCGCGCCCATCGGCGCGCAGGCGGCCATACCAGCCGGCCAGGCGCACGCCCCACACCGCCATCGCACTCGCCCAGAGCAGCGCGGCCAGAAGCAGCAGCCAGGCGCCGAGCGCGCTGGGCGCGGCCGCCGCAATGCGCAGCACCGTGGCGGCCTGCAACAGCCAGAACAGCGTCCACACCAGCCGGTCGGCCACCAGCGCCCGCCCGCTGTGG
>NZ_JADMJK010000209.1 GCF_018780625.1 Polaromonas sp.
GCAAGGGCGGCGTGGGCAAGAGCACCACCGCCGTCAACCTGGCGCTGGCGCTGGCGGCCGAAGGCGCCAGCGTGGGCCTGCTCGATGCCGACATTTACGGCCCCAGCCTGCCGATGATGATGGGCATTGAAGGCCGGCCCGAAAGCACCGACGGCAAAAACATGGAGCCCATGGAGAACTACGGCCTGCAGGTCATGTCCATCGGTTTCCTCGTCGCGCAGGACGAGGCCATGATCTGGCGTGGCCCCATGGCCACCCAGGCGCTGGAGCAGCTGCTGCGCCAGACCAACTGGAAAGACCTCGACTACCTGATCGTCGACATGCCCCCGGGCACCGGCGACATCCAGCTCACGCTGAGCCAGCGCGTGCCCATGACCGGCGCCGTCATCGTCACCACGCCGCAAGACATTGCGCTGCTGGACGCCAAAAAAGGCATCAAGATGTTCGAGAAAGTCGGCGTGCCGATCCTGGGCATTGTTGAAAACATGGCCGTGCATATCTGCAGCCAGTGCGGCCATGCGGAACACATCTTTGGCGAAGGCGGCGGCAAGAAAATGGCCGCCGACTACAACATGGACTACCTGGGCGCGCTGCCGCTGGACATGCAGATTCGCCTGCAGGCCGACAACGGCAGGCCCACCGTGGTGGCCGACCCCGATGGCGACGTGGCTGCGATCTACAAGGCCGTGGCCCGCAAGGTGGCCATTACCGTGGCCGCCAAGGCCAAAGACTTTTCGTCCAAGTTCCCGACCATCACGGTGTCCAAAAACACCTGACCGGCTGGCGCTAAACGCGCGCCGCGGTAATCTGCCGTATCACGCCGCCCGCTCCGGCGGCGTCCTTCATTCGGGCGGGCCGGTTTCTTTTTTAAAACTTTTCAGAACCCATCAACATGGCAGTTTCTTCCCCGGGCTTTCTGGACAAGGAACGGATCATTGCCGGTCCGGGCTTTAACCGCTGGCTGGTGCCGCCTGCGGCGCTGGCCATCCACCTGTGCATTGGCATGGCCTACGGCTTTTCGGTGTTCTGGCTGCCGCTGTCCAGGGCGCTGGGCATCAAGGAGGCCATCCAGTGCGGCCCGGAAGTGGGCTTTTGGGCCGAGCTGTTCACGACCCAGTGCGACTGGAAAATCTCCACGCTGGGCTGGATGTACACGCTGTTTTTTGTGCTGCTGGGCTCGTCGGCCGCCATCTGGGGCGGCTGGCTGGAGCGCGCGGGTCCGCGCAAGGCTGGTGTGGTGTCGGCGGTCTGCTGGTGCGGCGGCATGCTGATTTCGGCCCTGGGCGTCCATCTGCACCAGTTCTGGCTCATGATTCTGGGCTCCGGGGTCATTGGCGGCATCGGGCTGGGCCTGGGCTATATCTCGCCGGTTTCCACGCTCATCAAATGGTTTCCCGACCGCCGGGGCATGGCCACGGGCATGGCCATCATGGGTTTTGGCGGCGGCGCCATGATTGGCTCGCCGCTGGCGGCTGACCTGATGAAGCACTTTGCCACGCCCTTTGACGCCGGCGTGGCGCAGACCTTCGTGGCGATGGCGCTGATCTACTTTGTCTTCATGATGGCCGGCGCCCTGGCCTACCGGGTGCCCGAAACCGGCTGGACGCCTGCAGGCTGGACGCCGCCCCCGGCGCAAGCGGGCAACGCCATGATCACGCAGCGCCATGTGCATGTCAAAAAGGTCTGGGGTATTCCGCAGTTCTGGCTGCTCTGGATGGTGCTGTGCATGAATGTGAGCGCGGGCATCGGCGTGATCGGCATGGCCTCGCCCATGCTGCAGGAGGTGTTTGGCGGCGCGCTGATTGGCGTGAACCAGAAGTTTGGCGAGCTCGACAAGGTGCAGCTGGCCGCCATTGCCAGCGTGGCTGCGGGCTTCACGGCGCTGCTGAGCCTGTTCAACATTGGCGGGCGCTTTTTCTGGGCCAGCCTGTCCGACAAGCTGGGCCGCAAGATGACCTATGTGGTGTTTTTTGTGCTGGGGGGCGTGCTGTATTTTGGCGTGCCGGGCAGTGCGGCGGCGGGCAACATCGTGCTGTTTGTGGCGGCGTTCTGCATTATTTTGAGCATGTACGGCGGCGGCTTTGCCACGGTGCCGGCTTACCTGGCCGACCTGTTTGGCACGCAGATGGTGGGCGCCATTCATGGCCGCCTGCTGACCGCCTGGGCGACGGCCGGCGTGCTGGGCCCGGTGGTGGTGAACTACATGCGCGAGTACCAGCTGGGCCTGGGCATGGCGCGCGAGCAGGTCTATAACCAGACCATGTACATCCTGGCCGGCATGCTGATGGTGGGCCTGGCCTGCAACCTGATGGTGCGGCCTCTGGCCGACAAGTGGTTCATGACAGACGTCGAGCTGGCCGAAGAAAAGCGGCTGGCGCACGAAAAAGCCTCTGCCTCGGCGTTGCAGCGCGGTCAGGCCAATGGCGGCTCCGGTGCGGTCAGCCCGGCGCTGGTCGTGCTGGCCTGGCTGGCGGTGGGCTTTCCGCTGGGCTGGGGGATTTACCGCACACTGCAAAGCGCTGCAAAATTCTTCAATTGAGCGTTTTTTGCAGACAGGGCTCCCATGACGCTTGGTGCCTGTCTGCCTGTCTGCCTGTCTGCCTGACGGCAAAGCCGCGGCCGTCGCCAGCCTCAACCGGACCCGTGTGAAATGAACCTTACCTCCCTGCGCTACCTGGTCGCCCTGAGCGAGCACCGGCATTTCGCCCGTGCCGCGCAGGCTTGCCACATCACCCAGCCCGCGCTGTCCAACGCCTTGCGGGCGCTGGAAAAAGAGTTTGGCATGCCCATCGTCAAGCGCGCCCGCAGCTACGCCGGGCTGACGCCCGAAGGCGAGCGCGTGCTGGCCACCGCCCAGCGCATGCTGCACGAGCATGCGTTGCTGCAGCAGGAACTGGCCAGCAGCGCCAACCATCCCCAAGGCCGGCTGCAACTGGGCGTGGTGCCCACCGCCGTGCCGGTGGCCGCGCGTTTCGCCGCCATGCTGCAGGCCACGCATCCGGGCATTGCCCCGGTGGTGCGGGCGCTGAGTTCGCAGGAAATTGAAGAAGGCCTGGAAAACCTGTCGCTCGACCTGGCGCTGGGCTTTACCGGCCGGCTTAAAAAAGGCGGGCCGTTTGCCGTGCTGCCGCAGTACGCCGAACATTATTTTCTGGTGCGCCGCCTGCAACATCCGGCCCGCGCTGCAGGGGCCGAACTGCGGCTGGGCGCCGCCATGCGCTGGGTGGACGCCGCGCAATTGCCGCTGTGCCTGCTGACGCCCGAGATGCACAACCGCAGCCTCGTCGATCAGGCCTTTGCCCAGGTCGATGCGGCGGTGACGCCGGTGATGGAAACCAACTCAGTGCTCACGCTGGCCCTGAGCGTGCTGGCCGGCGATGTCTGCAGCGTGCTGCCCGGCGCGCTGGTCGGCGCGGTGCGCAGCCAGGGCGAACTGGAAGCGCTGCCGCTGGTGGAGCCGGAAATGGTGACGCCGGTGGGGTTTATCTACCTTGCCAAGGCCAGGCCTTCACGGGTGCTGGAGGCGGCGCTGGGGTTGGCGCGGGATGCGCGGTGGTTGCGGGAGGTGGCGCGGCATAGCGGGGCGCTGGGGGCTTGAGGCAGGCGGCCCTCGTTCGGGGTGCTGCTGCTCGGCCGCACCACTACCGCTCGCTGCGATTCAGCAAGCGTTGCTCAGTTGGCCTGCACGCCGGCCTTGATCAGCAGCCCACCGAGCGTATCGACTTCGTTTTTCAGGTGCGCGCGCAGGGCCTCCGGGCGGGCGCGGTCGGCGCTGACTGCCGAGATACCCATGCCATCCAGGCGCTTGCGGACATCGGGATCGGTCACCGCCTTTTGCAGGGCAGCAGACAGCTGGTCCAGCACCGGCTTGGGGGTTCCCTTGGGGGCATACAGGCCGAAGGAAATGTTGATGTCAAAGCCCTCAACACCGGCTTCGGAAATCGCCGGTACCTCCGGCAAGGATGGCAGTCGTGCCCTGCCCGCCGCCGCATAGGCCTTGATCTTCCCGCCCTTGACCGCCGGCACGGTGCCCGAAGTCTGATCGCACAGGATGTCCACCTGCCCGCCCATCAGGTCGTTCAGGGCCGGGCCCGTGCCCTTGTAAGGGATTTCGTTGAGCTTGACCTTCAGCGTGCTCATCAGCATCAGGCCGCACAGGTGCGAGGCTGAGCCCACGCCGGCATGGGCGAGGCTGACCTTCGATGGGTTGGCCTTCAGGTAGGTCACGAATTCGTTGAGGTCTTTAGCCGGGAACTCGTTGCGCGAAAGGATCAGCATCGGGCCGGTGGTGGCCGAGCCGATGGGCTCGAAGTCATCCACCGGGTGGTAGGGCAGGTTCTTGAACATCGCCAGGCTGGTGGCATGGCTGACGTGAATCATCAGCAGCGTGTAGCCGTCGGCCTTTGACCGTGCGACCTTGGCGCTGCCGATGGTGCCGGACGCACCGGCCGTGTTGTCCACAACGATGGTCTGGCCCAGCGTTTTTTGCATCGCGCCGGCCATCACGCGGGTCACGACGTCGCCGGGCCCGCCGGGCGCATAGGGCATGACCATGGTGATCGGATGCGAGGGGAAGTCTTGCGCGCCCGCAGTGAAAGCGGCGGCGGCCAGGGCCAAAGCCAGGCAGGAACGAACGGTGTGTTTCAGCAGGCGTGACATGAGGGGGTTTCCGGGTTTCAGGCCAGCAGACGCTGGCGGATTTCGCCAGGGTCCAGCACTTCCAGCGGCGGCGCAGCGCCCCCGGGGATGCTGCTCTCGGTGGCATTGAGCAGCATGGACACCATGACGTAGGTGCCTGACAGCACGGTCAAATCGATCACGGACTGCTCACCCATGGCGGTCACGGCTTCTTGCCACAAGGCGTCGCTGACGCGGTGATTCAGCGTCAACTGGACGCAGTAGTCGTACACCAGGCGCTCGTCGTCCTGCATGGATGACGGGCGCTGGCACTTCTGTAACTCGCGCATCACGGCGTCGGACAAGCCGGCGCGGCGGGCGATCGTTTCATGCGCCCACCACTCGTACTGGGCGTTGGCGATGCGCGCCTGGATCAGGATGGCGAATTCATTGAGTCGCTTGTTGACGGATGTCTTGAAGCGCAGGTAGTCGAGCAGGTCGAAGCACCGGCGCGCCATGTCGGGGCTGCGCAGCAGGGCGTTGTAGGGCCCACCCAGCGCGGCGCTGGATACCTTCAGGATGTCATCGGCCAGCGGCCGGACTTCAGGTGCGAGTTCTTCGTAGCGGACTTGGGTGAGGCGTTCAGGCATGTCCGGATTCTAGACAGGGAATATCCAGGATTCATGGTGAATACCCTGAGGCATTCGAACGTTCCGGCCCCTCACCGGGCGTTGCCCCGGGTCCGCGCTTGAGGTTTGCAGTAAGTACGCCAGAGTGGATTGGACCCGAACTTGTCCATCATTGATATTTCTCATGCTCAGGCCTCTACGCGTCTAATTTAATCACCAGCGCGAGACTACATTTGCAGCGGCAAGACCAGTCTTGTTTGTCTGGATAAGCGCCGTTTCCTGAGGAGACCTGTGATCATGAATACATCCGTCCTTTCCAGTCTGATGACGTGCGGGCTATCGAGACGAGTTCTGGCCGGTTGGGTGACGGCTGTGGTGCTGGCGGCCGCGTTTGGCAGCGCCACGGCAGGCGGCAAGCCCTACAGCTATTTCGTCACGGGCAATGCGCAGGCCCCGATAGCGGCAACGCTGAAAGCGCCGTCTACTTCGTCAATCGTGCTGATGGGCGGCGGTCCTGATGTGGACGAGGCATTCCGCTGGATGATCACCAGAGCAGGCATCGAGCCAGGCACAGGCGGGCGTTTCGTCGTGATCCGCGCTACCGGCACTGACGCTTACGATCCTTATATCTATTACAGCGATGCGGCTCTGACAAGATCAAGCACCGTCGCGGATCAATGGGTCGGCGGTGCATCCCTCGGACTGACCTCGGTTGAAACGCTCGTGATTCCCAGCATTGCAGCCGCAAACGATGCATTCGTCAATTCTGTCGTCGGCAAAGCGCATGCGGTGTTCATTGCGGGTGGCGATCAGAGCGACTACATCAAGTACTGGAAGGGAACGAAGCTCGATCAGACCCTGAGCGGGCTGATGCAGAACAATGTTCCGATGGGCGGCACCAGCGCGGGGCTGGCCGTCTTGGGGCAGTTCGACTTTGCCGCGCTCAAGGGGACTGTCACGTCCACCCAGGCCCTGGGCAATCCCTATAACAAGTACATGACACTGGATCCAGACCCGCTGAGCCTGACGGGCGGTTTTCTGGCGCCGCCAGCCTTGGCCAACACGGTTCTTGATTCCCACCTTGACAGCCGGGATCGAATGGGGCGACTGATTGCGTTTGTTGCCCGGCTGGTTGCGCCCGACGCTGGTTTCGGTTGTCCGGGCGGAATACTGGCGTCAGGAACCAACAGTGCGGCCACCGCGCGCGGCATTGGCGTGGATGTCGAGACGGCCTTGCTGGTGCAAGGGAACAAGAGCAGCAGCGCAGCCTTTACCGCGCGCAGAGTGACGAACCCGTCCACCACGACGCAAAGCGCAGTCTATTTTGTCCAGCCGCTAAACCCACCCACCGTGTGTGGTTCGGGCAAGCCTTTGACCATGACGACGGTTGAGGTTAAAAAACTTGCCGACTCCGCTACCATTTTCAACTTGTCCGACTGGTCTGGCCTGACGGGGTACACCGTCGATGCGATTTCTGGCGCGTTGACGTCGTCCCCGTATTGAGGGTTCTGGTGCGCGCTAATGCCAGAAATTCAGAGCCGCACCCGTCATTCACAAATTGAATCACCCCATACGCCGATTCAATTTGACGCGGCGGCCACAGCAAGCCACAGTGCTGCATGAACCCTTCCAGCCAGAATTCCGCCCTCCCGGCCGTCACTATCGCCACGGTGGACGAATTGCGGGATCGCATCCGGCGCAAAAGCAAGCTCAAGGGCCGCCAGGCCGATGAAACTTCGCTCGAAGAGGTGCGCGTGCTGATTGGCGAGCGCCCGGCTGAAGGCCATCGCCGTGACCTGCTGATCGAGCATCTGCACCGGCTCAATGACGCGTACCGCTGCCTGCACGACCGCCACCTGGTGGCGCTGGCCAAAGAGATGAACATTCCGATGGCCGAGGTGTATGAGGTGGCGACGTTCTATCACCACTTTGAAGTCGTCAAGGGCGATGACGCCGCGCCCGGCCTATTGGTGCGGGTGTGCGACGGGCTGGCTTGCGAGATGGCGGGGGCGCAGGACTTGCTGGCGCGCTTGCCGGCCTTGCTGGGCGCCGATGTGCGGGTGGTGGCCGCGCCTTGCATGGGCCGGTGCGAACAGGCGCCGGTGGTGGTGGTGCACCAGACGCCGGTGCCGTTTGCCACGCCTGAATCCGTGGTTTATGCATCAAATACGGACCTGGCCCAATACTCACGGGAACAAGCAGCTATTAATTTCGTAGCGTCTGACTGGGCGGAGAAAAGCATTCCGCCGCTGTCGGGCCACACCGGTTACGCCACCTACCGCGCCCACGGCGGCTACGCGCTGGCGGCGTCGCTGGTCAATGGGGAAGAGGACGCCGAGCGCGTGCTGCAGACCATGGAGGATTCGGGCCTGCGCGGCCTGGGCGGCGCGGGCTTTCCGGCGGGGCGCAAATGGCGCATCGTGCGCGGGCAGTCCGCGCCGCGCCTGATGGCGGTCAACATTGACGAGGGCGAGCCGGGCACCTTCAAGGACCGTACCTACCTGGAGCGCGACCCGCACCGTTTCCTCGAAGGCGTGCTGATTGCCGCGCAGGTGGTGGGCGCTGAGGCCTGCTACATCTACCTGCGCGATGAATACCACGGCTGCCGCGCGCTGCTGCAAGCCGAAATCGCCAAGCTGCAGGCCGACCCGCCTTGCCCCTTGCCTTTGATCGAGTTGCGGCGGGGCGCGGGCGCCTACATCTGCGGCGAAGAGTCGGCCATGATTGAAAGCATTGAAGGCAAGCGGGGCGAACCGCGTATGCGGCCGCCCTACATCGCCGAGGTGGGCCTGTTTGGCCGGCCCACGCTGGAGCACAACTTCGAAACGCTTTACTGGGTGCGCGACATTGTGGAGAAGGGGGCCGGCTGGTTCAGCAGCTTTGGCCGCAACGGCCGCAAGGGGCTGCGCAGTTTCAGCGTGAGCGGGCGGGTAAAGAGGCCGGGCGTCAAGCTGGCGCCGGCCGGCATCACGGTGCAGGAGTTGATTGACGAATACTGCGGCGGCATGGCGGACGGCCACCAGCTCTATGCCTACCTGCCGGGCGGCGCGTCGGGCGGCATCTTTCCGGCCAGCCATGCCTGTTTGCCACTGGACTTTGACACCTTGCAGCCGCACGGCGGCTTCATCGGCTCGGCCGCCGTCATCGTGCTGGGCCAGCATGACAAGGCCCGCGATGCAGCGCTGAACATGATGCGGTTTTTTGCCAACGAGAGCTGCGGCCAGTGCACGCCTTGCCGCGTTGGCACCGCGAAAGCCGCGAAGCTGATGGAGGCGCCCCACTGGGACAACGCCACGCTGGAAGACCTGAATGCGGTGATGACCGATGCGTCGATTTGCGGCCTGGGGCAGGCGGCGCCCAACCCGGTGCGCTGTGTCCAGAAATATTTTTCCCATGAGGTGGCCTGAATGAACGCACCTGCCAAGCTTGCTGAAGTCGCACTGCCCACCGTCGCCTTCACGCTCGATCATCAAACAATTCACGCCTTCGAGGGCGAAACCATCCTCAAGGCCGCCGAGCGCCACGGCGTGGAGATTCCGCATCTGTGCTACCAGGACGGCCTGCGCCCCGATGGCAACTGCCGCGCCTGCGTGGTGGAAATTGCGGGCGAACGCACGCTGGCGCCGAGTTGCTGCCGCAGCGTGACGGCGGGCATGCAAGTGCAGGCGCAGAGCGAGCGCGCCGTGAAAAGCCAGAAGATGGTGCTGGAAATGCTGCTGTCGGACATGCCGGAGCGGGGCTACAAGTGGAATGAACAGGATGAGTCGCTGCAGCACGGTGAACTCAGCGACTGGGCCGCGCGCATGGCGGTCACGGTGCGGCCTGAACTCAAGGCCCTGCGCCGCGAGCAGCCCGCAGCCGACCTGTCCCATCCCGCCATGGCGGTGAACCTCGACGCCTGCATCCAGTGCAAGCGCTGCGTGCGCGCCTGCCGCGAGGAACAGGTTAACGACGTGATCGGCTTTGCGCTGCGCGGCGCGCACAGCGAAATCGTGTTTGACCTGGACGACGCCATGGGCGACAGCACCTGCGTGGCCTGCGGCGAATGCGTGCAGGCCTGCCCGACCGGCGCGCTGATGCCCAAGACGCACATCGGCTCGCAAATCGTCGATAAAAAGATCGATTCGGTTTGCCCGTTCTGCGGCGTCGGCTGCCTGCTGACCTACAAGGTCAAGGACAACAAAATTGTCAGCGTGGATGGGCGCGACGGCCCGGCCAACCATTCGCGGCTGTGCGTCAAGGGCCGCTTCGGCTTTGACTATGCGCACAGCCCGCAGCGGCTGACGGTGCCGCTGATCCGCAAGGCGGGCGTGGCCAAGGACCCGCAAGCCTTGCAGGCGCTGAACCGCCACACGGCAGACTGGTCGGAGGTGTTTCGCGAAGCGACCTGGGACGAAGCGCTGGCTTTTTCCACCGGCGCGCTGAAAAATCTGCGCGACACCCAAGGCAAGAAATCGCTGGCCGGTTTTGGCTCGGCCAAGGGTAGTAATGAAGAGGCTTACCTGTTCCAGAAGCTGGTGCGGACCGGCTTTGGCAGCAACAACGTGGACCATTGCACCCGGCTGTGCCATGCGTCGAGCGTGGCGGCGCTGCTCGAAGGCGTGGGTTCTGCGGCGGTCAGCAACCAGGTCCATGACGTGGCCAACGCGGGCCTGATTTTTGTCATCGGATCGAACCCCACGGGCAACCATCCGGTAGCGGCCACCTGGATGAAGAACGCGGCCAAAAATGGCGCGAAGATCGTTTTGGCCGACCCGCGCATAACCGACATCGGCAGGCACGCCTGGCGGACGCTGCAGTTCAAGGCCGACACCGATGTGGCCATGCTCAATGCGCTGATTTACA
>NZ_JADMJK010000178.1 GCF_018780625.1 Polaromonas sp.
CCCGAGGTGCGCGACAGCCTGGTCATCGACCTGGAGTTCCTGGGGCGGCCCTCCTTCATGCCGCTGTTTGTGGTGCTGCAATCTGGTGCGGTACTGGACGAGGCACTGCAGGAGCGCATCAAGCAGCAGATCCGCTCCAGGGCGTCTGCGCGCCACGTCCCCAATGAAGTCGTGCAGGTGGCTGAAATTCCCCGCACGCTGAGCGGGAAAAAGATGGAAGTGCCCATCCGAAAATTGCTGCTCGGCAGCTCGCCTGAAAAGGCGGCCAGCCCGGATGCCATGCAGAACCCGGGCAGCCTGGAATTTTTTGTCCAGTATGCAAAGGCCCTCAAGGACCGCATGCACGCGTGAAGCGTTCGCGGCGCGCTGGCAACGGCGGTCTCAGAGATCCAGCACCAGCCTTGGCGTTTTGGAGCGCGAGCAGCACGGCAAGAACTGGTCATTGGCCGCCTGCTCCTCGGGCGTGAGGTACATGTCCTTGTGGTCGGGGATGCCTTCGATCACGCGGGTCAGGCAGGTGCCGCACACCCCTTGCTCGCAGGACACCTGCACGTCAACCCCCGCATCGGCCAGGGCTTGCACCACGGTCTTGTCCTTGGGCACCACCACGATCTTGCCGGAGCTGGCCACCTGGACCTCAAAGCTGGCGTCGCTGTCGGACTTGGTCACCGTGCCGGCGAAGAACTCGTAATGCAGTTGCGCCTCGGGCCAGCCTTTTTCCCGGGCGGTGTTCAGCACCGCATCCATGAAGCCTTTGGGCCCGCAGACATACAGATGCACGCCGCTGGCCGGCGCGCTGAGCTGCGAGGCCAGGTCCAGTTTTTGTTCAGGCGCGCCATCGTCAAAATGGAAATGCACTTTAGGCGCAAAGGCAGCGCCTGCAATGCGTTGGTGAAACGCGGTGCGCTCGGGCGAGCGGGTGCAGTAGTGCATCTCGAAGTCGGCGCCGGTATTGGCCAGCCGCTCCGCCATGCACAGGATGGGCGTCACGCCAATGCCGCCGGCCAGCAGCAGGTGCCGGCTGGCATCGTGCGCGATCGGGAAATGGTTGTTGGGCGCGCTGATCTGCAACACCTGGCCTTCAGCTACCAGATCATGCATGGCGGCAGAGCCGCCGCGCGACGCCGGGTCGCGCAGCACGCCGATCAGGTAGCGGTGGCTTTCCGTCGGGTCATTGCACAGGGAGTATTGGCGGGTCAGGCCGCCTGGCAGGTGCACATCCACGTGCGAGCCGGCCGAGAAGGCAGGCAGCGGCCCGCCGTCCTCCGCGACCAACTCATAGGTGCAGATATCCACGGCTTCTTGTTGCTTGCGGGCCACGCGGACCGCAATCGTCGGTAAATTGCTCATGCTGATTCCTCAGGCCACAGCCGGTGCGCCACCTGCGGCCTGCTCTTCGGCCATGATGCGGTCCAGGATCTTGCGCGACTGCACGCCGCCGGCGTCGATATTGAGCTTGAGCAAGGCGCGGTCCGGGTAGTCCAGCAGGTTCTGCTGCTGGCGCTGCAGCATTTCCAGGTCTTCTCCAAAAATCTTGCCCTGGCCTTCGCGGATGGTGGCGGTCAGCGCCTTGTCCTTCGGATTGAACTTGCGCGCCATGCCCCAGAAGTACCAGATCGAGGTTTCCGTCTCGGGCGTGATGAAGTCCACCACCACGCTGTAGGCCTTGTGCTCGGGCGGCGCGTCGTAGCCGCCATGGCCGGCATGGGCCACGCCCACTTCGATCATCACATGGCTGGGCGGCGTGAAGCGGCAGATCTGCCAGCGGTCCACCGGCACATCGTCGGCCAGGTTGTTGCCGCGCAGGGCCAGCTTCCAGAACGGTGGCGCGGTGA
>NZ_JADMJK010000150.1 GCF_018780625.1 Polaromonas sp.
CTGGACCCGGTGCGCCACTTCCAGCGCCTCGGCGTCCTTGATCAAAATGCCGTGCTTGGCCGCCGCCCCGGTGCCCACCATGATGGCCGTGGGCGTGGCCAGGCCGAGCGCGCACGGGCAGGCAATCACCAGCACGGCCACCGCATTGAGGATGGCGGTTTCCCAGTCGCCCGTCGCCAGTCCCCAGCCCAGCAGCGTGACGGCCGCGATGCCGATCACCACCGGCACAAACACCGCACTGACCTGGTCCACCAGCCGCTGGATAGGCGCCTTCTTGGCCTGCGCCGACTCGACCATGCGCACGATGCGCGCCAGCGTCGATTCGGCGCCGACGGCGGTGGTGCGCACCACGATCAGCCCTTCGGCGTTGACCGCGCCGCCGGTCACCCGGTCGCCCGCGTGCTTGTTCACGGGCAGGCTTTCGCCGGTGATCAGCGACTCGTCCACCTCGGTCGCGCCCTCGGTGATGTCGCCGTCGACCGCAATCCGTTCGCCCGGGCGCACCACCACCAGGTCGCCGACCCGCACCTCGGACACCGGGACTTCCTCGTCCACGCCACCGCGGCGGCGCCGCGCGGTGTCGGGGCGCAGCGCATTGAGCGCGCGTATCGCTTCGGTGGTCTGGCGCTTGGCGCGCGCCTCCATCCATTTGCCCAGCAGCACCAGCGTGATGACGACCGCCGAGGCCTCGAAATACAGGTGCGCCATGCCGTGCTCGCCATGCACCAGCAACTGGTACACGCTGAGCCCGTAGGCGGCCGAAGTGCCCAGGGCGACCAGTAAATCCATGTTGCCGGCGCCGGCCCGTACCGCCTTGTAGCCGGCCTTGTAAAAGCGCGCGCCCAGCCAGAACTGGACCGGCGTGGCCAGCAGCCACTGCAGCCAGCCGTCGAGCATCCACATCTTGCCAAACAGCAGGCCGACCATCGGCAGCGCCAGCGGCGCCGACAGCGCGGCCGCCAGCGCCACCGGCCACCAGTCGGCGCCAGTTTGGGGGGGCTGGCCGGCGGCGCTGTCGCTGTCAGCCTGCAGTGGCCAGGCCCGGTAGCCAGCTTTTTCAACGGCGGCAATGACTTGGGCCAGCGTGACGGCGCCGCCAGTGATCTGGACTTCGGCGGTCTCGGTCGCCAGGTTGACCTCGGCCGACAGCACGCCCGGAAGCTGCTGGAGCGCCTTTTCCACCCGCGACACGCAGGACGCACAGGTCATGTCGCCAATCTTGAGCCGCAGCGACTGCTCGGCCACGGCATAGCCGGCTTTTTCGACGGCGCGTTGAAGCGCGTCCATGCGGACACCCTGGCCCGCCTGGACGCTGGCCTGCTCGGTGGCGAAGTTCACGCTGACCTGCGTGACCCCCGCAACGGCGCCAAGGGCTTTTTCAACCCGGGCCACGCAGGACGCACAGGTCATGCCTTCCACGGGGAAGCGCCATTGCGTGGCTGTGTTTTCCGTATTCTGTGCTGTCTGGCTGCCGCTCATGCGCGTACTCCTGATGTGAATTGCCGGGGAAAAAGCCCCGACAATCGCTGAAGTCTGAACCTTACCACCATGGCAGGGTCAAGCCTGCTTGACTTTGCCCCCGTGGGAAGGTTCAGACTGCAGGCTGTTTCACCTCAATCCTTCAAGGAACCCGTATGGAATTCGATATCCCCGCCATGAGCTGCGGTCACTGCGTCAAGGCCATCACCGAGGCGCTTGCGCAACTCGACCCCGGCGCCAAAGTCAGCGTGGACCTGCCCGCCAAAAAGGTGACGCTGGACACCAACCAGGACCGTGCCACGGTGGCCGCCGCGCTGACCGAGGCCGGCTACCCGACGCACTGACGGCGCTGGCGCGCACGGGCATTTCACGCAGCCCGATAGAATGCCGCGAACCCAACTACCGTAAGCGCCTGTGCCTGATCGTTTTGCCGTTTTTCTCCAATACCTGCTGCCCAAGCAGGCGATGACCGCTTTTGCCGGTTTTGTGGCGTCGCGCGAGCGCGGCTGGGTCACCACCGCGCTGATCCGCTGGTTTGTCGGCAAATACCAGGTCAACATGGCCGAGGCGGCCAATCCTGACATCACCGCCTACCCCACCTTCAACGCGTTTTTCACGCGTGCCCTGAAGCCTGGCGCGCGGCCGTTGGCGCAGGCCGCGCTGGTCTGCCCGGTGGACGGCGCGATAAGCCAGCTGGGCGCGATCGACCGCGACCAGATTTTCCAGGCCAAGGGCCACCACTATTCGACCACCGCGCTGCTGGGCGGCGATGCGGCGCTGGCGGCCCACTACCAGGACGGCCATTTCGCCACCATCTACCTGAGCCCCAAGGACTACCACCGCATTCACATGCCCTGCGATGGGCGCCTGAGCCGCATGATTTACGTGCCCGGCGCGCTGTTCTCGGTCAATCCGGTGACGGCGCGCGGCGTACCCGGCCTGTTTGCGCGCAACGAGCGCGTCGTTTGCGTGTTCGAGTCGGCGCGCGGCCCGTTTGTGCTGGTGCTGGTCGGCGCCACCATTGTGGGCAGCATGGCGACGGTGTGGCACGGTGTGGTCAATCCGCCGCGCAGCAAGGCGGTGCGCGAGTGGCGCTACCCGGCGTCTGGCCAGCCTGAAGTCGTGCTGAATCAGGGCGACGAAATGGGCCGCTTCCTGCTGGGCTCCACCGTCGTCATGCTGTTCCCCAAGGGGTCGCTGCGCTTTAACCCTGACTGGGCGCATGGCGCCAGCGTGCGGCTTGGCGAGGCGATGGCCAGCGACGCCTGACGGCCTGCCTTGTCGGGCCTGAACGGGCGTAAAAGTACAGCACATCGTCCTCGTGCTTGCGCAGTCGCACCCGCAGATTCGTCGCATCGCCGGCCGCCGTCGGTGAACGAAATGGCCGGTTGACGATGGTGAAGGTATTTCAGAAATGAATTGGCGACGACCGCTGCGCTACTAGATTCAAAGCGAAGCGTCTTCCGTTGACGCCACAAGCACCTCAATTCCCAAGTCCTCGAGTTCTTGACGTGCGCCCGGGTCGATGCCTGCATCTGTGATGACGCGCGTCACTTTGTCCAGCTTGGCGATGCGAAAGACGGCCTGAGAGCGGAACTTCGATGAGTCCACTATCACGCTCACCGTCTGTGCTGCGTCGATGAAGGCTCGGTTCATGGCGGCCTCCTCGGGGGACAGCATCCCGATGCCGCCCGAGGGCGAGATGGCATGAACCCCCAGAAAAGCCGCACGAACCGAGATGTCGTCGAAGGCTCCGGGAGCGGGGCGGCTCACGGAGGCCATCTTTTTGAAATCGACGATCCCGGGCAACAGATAGACGGAGGCGTTCTGGCTCCGGGCGAATTCCACTGCAACGGTCAGGCCGTTCGTGACCACATGCAGGTTGTGGTGACCGCGAAGTGCCTCGGCCAGATGCCGGGAGGTCGTTCCCCCATTGACCAGGATGCAATCTCCATCGGAGACCAGCTGCGCGGCCAGCTCCGCAATCGCGCGCTTTTCGCGAAAGTTCTCTCTTTCCCGTTCTGCGTAGCTGATGCTCTCGTAACGAGCCCAGCCTTCAGCGATAACTTCCCCTGAAACGGCCCCCCCTCTGGTGCGTTCCAGCAGCCCGCGTTCATGCAATTCAATCAGGTCTCGCCGAATTGTGATGGGCGAGGTCTGAAACTTTTCCGCCAAAACAGTCACTTCGACAGCCCCTCCCGCCTGAACCAGAGTGACGATTTCCTTGTGGCGAACGGCTTTGAGCATACGAAACCTCATAGATCAACATGAGGCGTATTAGAAACCAAAAACAAATTCAAACAAAAAAACAGACTACTAATGAATGAATTTAGTCATTAAATTGACACAAGGTGTTTGTATTATTTCAAATATGAACACAAGCAATCAAATTCGATCAGTTATTTTTGATGTTGATGGCACCTTGTTTGATACCTTGCCTTCGCTGTCGGCGGCTGCCAACGATGTGCTTGCGAACGCCGGTATGCGCGAAGTTTCAATGTCATTGCTGGGGTCAGCGCTCAATGAAGGGTTGAGGCCCATGTTTCGCCAAGCCATCGCCTTGCAGTCGGCTCCTGTTGATGCGGTAGCGGCGAATCAACTCGAAATCGAGTACATGGCCCATTACGGGCGGCGCTGGTTATTGACGGCTCCCTTGTTTGCTGGCGTGACAGAGGCATTGGCGGCACTCAGGTCACAGGGACTGAAGTTGGGCATCTGTACCAATCGGGACCGTGCCTCGACCGAGGCTCTGCTGGCATCGGCCTCCATCGCTAGTTTTTTTGACGCCATCGTAAGCCTCGGCGATGCGCCACTTCCGAAGCCCGCGGCTGACCCTTTGCTGCTGCTCATGGAGCGTCTGGAAGTGCCACCCGCAGAAACTTTGTTTGTGGGCGACTCCGCCATGGACGCTTGCTGCGCCCAATTGTCAAAGGTTCGCTTTGCCGCCCATCGTGGAGGCTACGCCGGACAACCCGCTGACCTGCTTCCCAACGTTCTGAGTTTTGGCGCCTACGACCAGCTCACAAGCTGGGTGCTCGACCACCGTTCTGCCCTGTTTCACCCTGTCCGCGTCACTGTGTCATGTCCCATCAACCTTTGTCATTGAATCGAGAGAGCATATGAATCCCTTGTCATCACGAACCCGGGCGCTGCGCCTCGGATGTTCGCTTTTCCTGATCCTGGTCCTCGCCGCCTGCGGAGGAGGCAAAGCCGACATCGTTCTGGCAGAGCAAGCCTCGGTTACCCCTCCCCCCTTGGCGGCGCCCGTGGCTGCCCCCCTGGCGCCAGTCATTCGCTGTGCACCATAAACCGCACGGAACGAAAACCGCATTCCCTTCCCACCATTAGGAGTACCCACTTATGAGCATCGATCGCCGCAACTTCTTGCGCATGAGCGCCAACACAGGCGCCGCCGCCGCCGCGCTTGCCGCGCTGCCCTTGAGCATCCGCAACGCCCTCGCCGTTGAACCCGCCGTTGACACCCGCACGATCAAGGACCTCAAGCACATCGTGATCCTGATGCAGGAAAACCGTGGTTTCGACCATTATTTCGGCACCATGAAAGGCGTGCGCGGTTTCGGCGACCGCTTCCCGATTCCGCTGCAGAGCGGCAAGTCGGTCTGGTATCAGCTCAACGGCAAGGCCGACGGCACGCCTGACCCTAGCGCGCCGTTCGATGGCACTGAAATTGCGCCATTTCATCTCGACCCGAAAAAATTCAATGCCATGCTCGCGCCCAGCACGCCGCACAGTTTCTCGGACTCGCAGGCGGCATGGAACCAGGGCAAGTTCGGCTATTGGCCGAAGTACAAGAACGACAATTCAATGGGCTATTACAAGCGGGAAGACATTCCGTTCCAGTTCGCGCTGGCCGAAGCCTTCACGATTTGCGACGCCTACCATTGCTCGATCACCACTGGAACCGACCCCAATCGGATCACCTTTTTCAGCGGTTCGAATTTCAATCCTGACCTGAGAGCCCAGGGCATCAATTGCACCGACGCCGATTCGGAACCGAACAACGTGCGTTGCTGGGTCTTGGACCCTGCTGTCAACAAGTGGCCGGTGCCGGGCTACAAGTACAAGGACACGGCGTTCAAGTGGCCGACTATTCCGGACGTTCTCGAGCAAGCCGGCATCACCTGGCGCATCTATCAGGACCCCAATGACAACTGGACCGGCGCGATGCACGGATGCCTCGCTTTCGAGAGCTTCAGAACGGCACAACCCGGTTCGTCCATCTACAAGAACGGCATGTCGCTGTGGACGCTCGAGGATCTCGCCAACGACGTCAAGAATGGCACTCTGCCTCAAGTGTGCTGGGTGCTCCCGCCCCAGGCATTCTCCGAGCATCCCGGCGGGCCCTCCAGCCCGCTGAAAGGCAGCAACTTCACGGAGCAGGTGCTCAATGCGCTGACCGTGAACACCGACGTCTGGAGCAAGACGGCGTTCTTTTTGACCTTCGATGAAAACGACGGTCTTTTCGATCACGTACCTCCGCCCGCCCCTCCGTCATACAACGCGGACGGCACCCTGGCAGGCAAAGCCACCCTCAAGCTCGACGGTGAATACTTTTCGGACCCGATCCGAAAATACCTGAAGCCAGAAGACACGATCTCGGGCACCGTTCGTCCGTTCGGGCTGAGCGCGCGCGTTCCGATGTACGTGGTTTCGCCGTGGAGCAAGGGGGGTTGGGTCGCGTCCGAAGTGTTCGACCACACCTCATTGGGGATGTTTCTGGAAAAACGCTTCGACATCACTGTTCCGGCCATCAGCCCGTGGCACCGCGCCGTCTGCGGCGACCTGACCTCGGCGTTCGACTTCGTGCAGGCCAAGGACGCGGCGTGGCCAACGCTGCCCGACACCGGCAACTACGCCTTCGTCGACGCGCAGCAAAGATCCATGCTGCCGTACTACGCTCCCAAGACGCACGAGCCGCTGTTTCAGGAAAAAGGCGTCCGCTTTTCGCGCAGACTGCCTTACGAGTTGCATGTCAACGCCGCCGTCAAGGCCGGCATCAGCGTCGAGCTGACCTTCGCCAACACGGGCAAGCAGGGCGCGGTCTATCACGTCTATGACAAGATGCACCTTGACCGCATTCCACGCCGCTACACCGTTGAAGCCGGTAAAACGCTGGCGGACATCTGGGACGTGTCGGCCGACAAGGGCAAGCATGATTTGTGGGTGTACGGGCCGAACGGCTTCGTGCGCGTCTTCAAGGACGATGCGCAAACCATCGCAAACGTGGCCAGCCCGGAATGCCGCGTCTGCTACGACATTGCAAACGGTGATGTCTACGTGAAATTCAGCAATCAAGGGACGCAGGCCTGCACGCTGACGATTCAGGACAACGCCTACGGCAGCGCTGGGCCATGGGTGTTGAAGGTCGAACCCGGCAAGGAAGTCGAACAGAACTGGTCGCTCCGCAAAAGCGGCAACTGGTATGACTTCAGCGTGACTGCCGACACACTCAATGGTTATATGCGCCGCTTTGCTGGCCGGGTCGAAACCGGCAAGCATGGGCTCAGCGACCCGGCGATGGGGACGGCTTAAAACATCCGGCGGCGCCAAGGACAAGCATTCAGGACTGCGTCTTTGGCGTCGCCGGCAACCGCATCAATTCCAATTTCACCCAACAGACAAGAAACTCAACCATGCACCGCAAACTATTTATCCGAACCGTAGTGGCAGCTATGTTAGCCATCGCCGGACTGTTCGCCAGCGCGGCCACCTTCGCCCAGGCGCAACACGATGGCAGTGTGGCCAGGCCTTTGCGCGTCATTCTGATTCCGGCCGACGGCGGCACCGAGGACGGCACCAAGAAGGATTTCGAACCGATCTTCGGCGCAATCAACCAGTCCACCGGCCTGAAATTCGATATCAAGGTCGGCCAGAGCTACGGAGCCGTGGTCGAGGCCATGTGCAACGGCGCCGCTGATATTGCCTGGTTTGGACCGGCGAGCTACCTGCAGGCCCGCGGCCGCGGATGCGCGGAATTGCTGGCGCTGGCGGTACGTCAGGGTGCCTCTGTGTATTACTCCGGCATCTTCGCCCGCACCGACGCAGGCATTAATAATGTCAAGGACCTGAAGGGCAAGAAAATCGCGCTGGGTGACGTCAACTCGACATCGAGCTTCAACGTGCCGGTGGCGATGATGATCTCGGCAGGTGTCAATCCTGCAAAAGACGCTGGCATGATCAACATGGCCGGTACCCACGCCAACGTGCTCAAGGCGCTGGCCGAGGGTCTGGTCGATGCCGGTGGTGCCTCGTTCGACTCGTTCGAGAAAGCCGTCAACGCCAAGGCGATCGATCCGGCCAAAGTCAAGGTGCTTGTGAAGAGTGCGCCGATTCCGTATCCGCCGCTGGCTATGCACCCGAAGCTGACCGAGGCCGTGAAGACCAAGCTGCGCGATGCCTTCAGCAACATCGACAAGCTGCCTGGCATCACCAAGGACCAGATCCGCGGCTATGGCGGCGGCAAGGTCGATGGCTACACGTCCAAGGTCAGTGAAGCCGACATGGCGGCAGCCGGAAAAATGTTCGAGCTGGTCACCGACCAGGTCAAGGTCGAGATCATGAAGAAAGCCGACAGCCGCTAAGCCAGCGCAGTTTGCACATCAGACCAGAACGGGCGGCGGCGCAATGCCACTGCCCGTACCTCCATCCAAGAAGCTTGCCATGATCGAATTCCATCACATTTCCAAGACCTGGCCAGACGGCACGCGGGCCTTGACCGATATCAGCCTCGCGGTACCGCGTGGACAGTTCTGCGTCGTGCTGGGCCCATCGGGCGCCGGCAAATCGACATTGCTGCGCGCGGTCAACGGCCTGATGCGCCCGAGCACGGGCCGAGTCGTCATTGACGGGACTGAACTGACCCCTGCTACCGAGCGCGAATTGCGTCAACGCGTGGCGATGATCCATCAACATTTCAATTTGACCTTGCGCATGAGCGTGTCCGGCAACGTGCTTGCAGGTCTGCTGCCAAAGGTGTCCATCGCTCGCGCACTGTTGGGCTGGTTCACGCCTGCGCATCGGGCCAGAGCCTGCACCCTGCTGGCCGGCGTCGGGCTGGCGCCAAAGCACCTGCCACGCCGCGCGGGAGAACTGTCCGGTGGACAGCAACAGCGCGTCGGCATTGCCCGGGCTTTCATGCTTGACCCCGAAGTGGTTCTGGCCGACGAGCCGGTCGCCAGCCTGGACCCGAAGATTTCGCGCGACATCCTGACGCTGATCCGCGATGCGGCGCGCGAGCGCAACACCTCCGTCCTGTGCAGCCTGCATCAGGTTGACCTTGCGCGTGAGTTTGGCGATCGTATCGTCGGCATGCGCGACGGCCGTATCGTGTTTGACGGCACACCCGCCGAATTTACCGATGCAGTCGTGGAACGCCTGTATGCCGGCGCACACTGGGAAGACGTCGCCGCACCCTCCGACGCCGAAGAAAATACATGGCCGCAGGGATCGTTGCTGCCGCTTGCTGCCTGAAATGTCCACCATGATCACCAAACCCATCCCCGTACCGACAGCGGGCACACAGCTTGCCTGGAAGCTGGACCATCCTTACACCGCCAAGCACTTGCTGATCGTGTTGGTACTTCTGGCAGGCTTGATCTACACCGGTCAGAGAACCGAAATGGACCGCATGGCAACGATGACGGTACAAGCCATCGGGAAGTTGCTTGGTTTGACCGATGAGTCGCAGGTCGTGCGTGGCCTGTCGCGTATTGGCCAGTCGATGTGGCCGCCGGCGATCGGCGAGAAAGAGGAAGTGGCGCGCCTGTCCCGGTTCGACCGCAACGACCTTCCATGGTTTAGCTACCTCGAGGTGCAGGAGCGGCGCGAGCAGCGCATGAACCTGCAGACCCTGCAGATGGATGTGGAAACGGAGCGTATCGAGTACCTGGTCAAGCCGGTCGGCTACCTGTGGACCGTGTTCGCCAAGATGGTGCAGACGGTCGAGATCGCGATTTGGGGCACCTTGCTGTCGGTGCTGCTGTCGATTCCGCTGGCCTATCTGGCCGCGCGCAACTACACGCCGAACCGGTTCACCTACACGCTGGCGCGCGGATCGATCAGCCTGCTGCGCTCGGCGCCGGAATTGATCGTCGCCCTGTTCCTGGTACTGGCCTATGGTTTCGGGCCGATCGCCGGCGTGCTGGCGCTGGGTTTGCACGCGGCCGGCTTTCTCGGCAAGTTCTACGCCGAAGACATCGAGAACGCCGACAAGAAACCGCAGGAGGCGCTGGAAGCCATCGGTGCCGGCAAGCTCAAGACGCTGTGGTATGGCGTGCTGCCGCAGGTGCTGCCGCAGTACATCGCGTACACGCTCTACATCCTTGATCGCAACATTCGCATGGCGACCGTGATCGGTCTGGTCGGCGCTGGCGGTATCGGGCAGGAACTCAAGGGCCGCTTCGACATGTTCCAGTATGACCATGTGGCGACCATCCTGATCGCGATCTT
>NZ_JADMJK010000020.1 GCF_018780625.1 Polaromonas sp.
CCAGGCTTTTGCCAATGTTCAGGCCGGCTGCCAGCATGAAGGTGTTGGCAATGCCGCCGCCCACGATCAGCTGGTCCACATTGCCCGCCAGGGCCTTGAGGATGCTGAGCTTGGTCGACACCTTGCTGCCCGCCACGATGGCGACCAATGGCCGGCGCGGGTTGGCCAGGGCTTTGGAAATGGCGTCCATCTCGGCCGCCAGCAGCGGGCCGGCGCTGGCCACTGGCGCGTATTGCGCGATGCCGTAGGTCGAGGCTTCGGCGCGGTGCGCGGTGCCAAACGCGTCGTGCACAAAAATGTCGCACAGCGCGGCCAGCTTGCGGGCCAGCGCTTCGTCGTTTTTCTTTTCGCCCTTGTTCAGGCGGCAGTTTTCCAGCATCACCAGCTGGCCGGGCTGCACGTTGACGCCGTCCACCCAGTCAGACACCAGCGGAACCTCACGATTCATCAACTCGCCCAGGCGCCTGGCAACCGGCGCCAGCGAGTCGGTCGACTTGAACGCGCCTTCCACCGGGCGCCCCAGGTGGGACGTCACCATCACGGCCGCGCCGGCATCGAGCGCCATCTGGATGCAGGGGATCGAGGCCCGGATGCGGGTGTCTTCGGTGATGGCGCAGCTAGCGTCCTGCGGCACATTGAGGTCGGCACGGATGAAAACGCGCTGGCCGGCCACCTGGCCGCTGGCACACAAATCGGAAAAACGGATGAAATTCATGGGTCAACTACGCAAAGTACGAAGGGTTGAAAAAACCGCTGACAAGCGGCTGGCTGGAAGAATTGTAGGGTGCGGCATTGAGCAACCTTGGGGGCGTTCTCTGCAACGCAGCAGGGGCCGCGGAACCGGCTTCGCCGGGTCGCAGGCTCAGCGCCCCCTCGGGGGGCAGGAAGCTACACGCAGTGAGCGACCGTGGGGGCCACATTCACCAGCCCAGCCCGATGTGCAGCGGCAAATACACCGCCATGCCGACCACGATGGTGCCCAGCACGGCCTGGCCGGCGCCGCGACGCCAGAAGTAAAACGCGATGCCCGCCGCCGCGCCGTAAATCCGCGCATCCTGCCAGGAGGCGATCAGTTGCCCCTGCGTCATCACCAGTTCGGGGGCGATGACGGCCGCCAGCGCGGCAATCGGCGCGTACTGCAGGCCGCGCTGCGCCCAGTGCGGCAGGTGCCAGGGACGGCTGGAGATGAAAAAGAAACAGCGCGTGAGCACCGTCACCAGCGCCAGCCCCGCGATCACGCCCAGCGTCCACCCATCCGTGCCGGGGCTGCTCATGCGTGCGGCCTCCGGTCGGGCGGTGCGGGCGACTCCAGCATCAGGCACAGCGCCACCGCCGCTGCAATCGCCACCACGATGTTGAGCTTGAAGGGCATCGCAAACGCAGCGACTGCCGCCGCGCCCGCGACGCCGGCCGACACGCGGCGCATGGTCGTCGAAGCCAGTGAGCAGCTCATCCCTATCAGCGCCAGAATGCCTGCAAAACCCAGGCCCCACGACGCCGGAACCCATTGCGCCAGCGCAATGCCCAGCAAGCTGGAGACTTGCCAGCTCAGCCAGTTCAGGCTGCCGTTCCCGGCCAGGTAGGCCAGCTGCGCCTGGCGCTGCCCGGCGCTCACGGGCGGCTGGGAAAAGCGGCGCACAAACAGCACATAGGTCATGTCGGTGCTCAGGTAGCCGGCCAGCAGGCGCACCCACCGGGGCAGGTGCATGACGTAGCTGCGCAGGTGGGCGCTGAACACCACAAAGCGCAGGTTGACGCAAAAACCCGCCGCCAGAATCACCCAGACCGGTGCGCTGGCGGCAATCAGCGGAATGGCCGCCAGCTG
>NZ_JADMJK010000092.1:0-8312 GCF_018780625.1 Polaromonas sp.
GTGCTGATCATCATCCCGATTGGCGGCGCCGACATGCCGGTGGTGGTGTCCATGCTCAACAGCTATTCGGGCTGGGCCGCGGCAGGTATCGGATTCTCATTGAACAACTCGATGCTGATCATTGCCGGCTCGCTGGTGGGCTCGTCCGGCGCCATCCTGTCCTACATCATGTGCAAGGCGATGAACCGCTCGTTCTTCAATGTGATTCTGGGCGGCTTCGGCGGCGAAGCCGGGACGGCCGCTACCGGCGCCAAAGAGCAGCGCCCGGTCAAGTCCGGCTCCGCCGACGATGCGGCCTTCATCCTGGGCAATGCCGAAACCGTCATCATCGTGCCGGGCTACGGCCTGGCGGTGGCGCGTGCGCAGCACTCGGTCAAGGAACTGGTGCAAAAACTCACCGACAAGGGCATCAAGGTCAAGTACGCGATTCACCCGGTGGCCGGCCGCATGCCGGGCCACATGAACGTGCTGCTGGCCGAGGCCGAAGTGCCCTACGACCAGGTCTATGAAATGGAAGACATCAATGCCGAATTCGGCCAGGCCGACGTCGCCATCATCCTGGGCGCCAATGACGTGGTGAACCCCGCCGCGCATGTCAAGGGCAGCGCGATTTACGGCATGCCGATTCTGGAGGCCTACAAGGCCAAGACCGTCATCGTCAACAAGCGCTCCATGGCCGCCGGCTATGCCGGCCTGGACAACGAACTCTTCTACATGGACAAGACCATGATGGTGTTCGGCGACGCCAAGAAGGTGATTGAAGACATGGGCAAGGCCATCGAATAAGCCGCCGCTGCGCCAGGTGGCTCTGCGCGCCCATGCGCGGAACCACTTGCGCATTGCCCCGGTTTTCACCGGCGCCTGGAAAAATGCACCCGCCCCGAAGAGGGTGGGGCAAGACGGTTCTTTGCCTTGGGCAAATCCACATGGAGAAGACAAGAATGAATGAAGAGACGATTGAGCGCCCCTGGCTCAAGGCCTACCCAGCGGGCGTACCCGCAGACATTGACGCTTCGCAGTACCCTTCGCTGGTCGCGCTGCTCGAAGAGAGCTTCGGTAAATACCGCGACCGTGTGGCCTACAGCTTCATGGGCAAGGACATCACGTTTGGCGAAACCGACCGCCTGTCGGTGGCCTTTGGCGCCTATCTGCAGGGACTGGGGCTGGCCAAAGGCGAGCGCATCGCCATCATGATGCCCAACGTGCCGCAGTACCCGGTGGCCGTGGCCGCCATTTTGCGTGCTGGCTACGTGGTGGTGAATGTCAACCCACTCTATACCCCGCGCGAACTGGAGCACCAGCTCAAGGACTCCGGCGCCAAGGCGATCGTCATTATTGAAAATTTTGCGAATACGCTGGAGCAGTGCATCGCCAACACGCCGGTCAAGCATGTCGTGTTGTGCGCCATGGGCGACCAGTTGGGTCTGCTCAAGGGCGCCCTGGTGAACTACGTGGTGCGTAACGTCAAAAAGATGGTGCCGGCCTTCAATTTGCCGGGCGCGGTGCTCTTTAACGATGCCGTGGCGCAAGGCCTGCGCGCCACGCTCAAGCGCCCCGACATTCGGCCTGATGACGTCGCCGTGCTGCAGTACACCGGCGGCACCACCGGCGTGTCCAAAGGCGCGGTGCTGCTGCATCGCAACGTGATCGCGAACGTGCTGCAGTCCGAGGCCTGGAACGGCCCGGCCATGGCCAGCAAGCCGGCAGACGAGCAAACCGTTTATGTTTGCGCGCTGCCGCTGTATCACATCTTTGCGTTTACCGTGAACATGATGCTGGGCATGCGCACCGGCGCTAAAAACATACTGATTCCCAACCCGCGCGACCTGCCCGCCGTGCTCAAGGAGCTCACCAAGCACAAGGTCCACAGCTTTCCGGCGGTCAACACCTTGTTCAACGGGCTGGCCAACCACCGGGACTTCAACACCGTGGACTGGTCGCACCTGAAAATCTCGCTGGGCGGCGGCATGGCGGTGCAAAGCGCCGTGGCCAAGCTGTGGCTGGAGAAAACCGGTTGCCCGATCTGCGAAGGCTACGGCCTGTCGGAAACCTCGCCTTCGGCCAGCTGCAACCCGACCAACAGCAAAGTCTTCACCGGAACCATTGGCGTGCCGATTCCCGGTACCTATTTCAAGCTGCTCGACGACGACGGCCTGGAAGTGCCGTTGGGACAGCCCGGTGAGATTGCCATCAAGGGGCCGCAGGTCATGGCCGGCTACTGGCAGCGCCCCGACGAAACCGCCAAGGTCATGACGCCCGACGGTTATTTCAAGTCGGGCGACATCGGCGTGCAGGACGAGAACGGTTTCTTCAAAATCGTTGACCGCAAGAAAGACATGATCCTGGTCAGCGGTTTCAATGTCTACCCCAACGAGGTGGAGGAGGTGGTGGCACGGCTCGACGGCGTGATGGAATGCGCCTGCGTGGGCGTGCTTGATGACAAGTCGGGGGAAGCCGTCAAACTGGTGATTGTCAGGAAAAATCCGGACCTCACGGAAGCTATGGTGCGCGCTTACTGCAAGGCCAACCTCACCGGTTACAAGCAGCCCAAGGTGGTGGAGTTTCGCACCGATCTGCCCAAGACGCCGGTGGGAAAAATCCTGCGTCGCGAGTTGCGCGACAAGAAGTAAGCCCCGCGAACAAGTTTGAGAGCCTGCAAGGGCTTTTCAGGGGCGGCGTGAGCTGCCCCTTTTTTATTCTGCCCGGGTTCTGCCGGCGCTTTGTGGTCAAAATCAGCGCATGACATTCGCACCCCCGCCCACCGCCATTCTCAGCGCCCTTGCCCAGGAGCAGAACAGCCTGCTGGCGCTGCTGCAGCAGCCGCAACAAGTCAGCCATGCCGGCCGCACATTCTGGCAAGGCCACCTGCAAGGCCGGCCTGTGGTGCTGGCCTTGTCCAGAATTGGCAAGGTTGCCGCCGCCACCACCACCACGGCGCTGATTGAGCGCTTTGGCGTGCAGCGCATCGTGTTCACGGGCGTTGCCGGCGGGTTGGGCGCGGGGGTGAAGGTGGGCGATGTGGTGGTGGCCACCGATTTCCTGCAACACGATCTGGATGTGTCGCCGCTGTTTCCGCGTTACGAGGTGCCGCTGTACGGCCAGACCCGCTTCGCCGGTGATGCGGCCTTGACGGCGCTGCTGTTCACGGCGGCCTGCGCTGCGCTGGCGCACGAACCTGGGACAGGGCGGGGCGGCCTGGCGACGCCGCAGTTTCCCGGCGCCTGCGTCCACAGGGGCCTGATTGCCAGCGGCGATCGTTTCGTTTCCGGGGCTGGCGAGTCCCGTGTGCTGCAGGCGGCGCTGGCGGTGGCCGGCCATGAGGTGCTGGCGGTCGAGATGGAGTGCGCGGCGGTGGCGCAGGTCTGTCTGGACTATGGCGTGCCTTTTGCCGCTGTTCGCACCATTTCAGACCGGGCCGATGACAGCGCCCACGTCGATTTTTCAAGCTTTGTGGAGCAGGTGGCCAGCCGCTATGCGCAGGAAATCATTGAGCGCTTCCTGGTTTTGCTATAAATAGCAACTTATTGCGCTTGTGCCTGATGGCCTGAAGCCCTTACTTCAGCCAGCCGCGCTTTCTGAAATACCACATGGGCAGCACGGCGCTTGCCACCATCAGGCCCAGCGCATACGGGTAGCCCAGCGTCCAGTCGAGTTCGGGCATGAGCTTGAAGTTCATGCCGTAGACGCTGGCAATCAGCGTGGGCGGCAGCAGCGCGACGCTGGCCACCGAGAAGATCTTGATGATCTTGTTCTGGTTGATGTTGATGAAACCGACCGTGGCGTCCATCAAAAAGTTGATCTTGTCAAACAGGAATGCCGTGTGCGAGTCAAGCGAGTCGATGTCGCGCAGAATCTGACGTGCTTCCTCGAACTGCTCGGCATTGAGCATCTTGCTGCGCATCATGAAGCTGACGGCGCGCCGCGTGTCCATCACATTGCGCCGGATGCGCCCGCTCAGGTCTTCATGCCGGGCGATGGCGCCCAGCACCTCGCCAGCCATCACGTCGGTGACGTCGCCCGACAGCACCTTGGTGCTGACTTTTTCAAGATCGACGTAAATGCCTTCCAGCGTGTCGGCCGAGTATTCGGCGTCGGCGTCAAACAGCTTGAGCAGCACTTCCTTGGCGTCTTCAATCAGCCCGGGCGCGCGCCGGGCCCGCATGCGCAGCAACCTGAATACCGGCACATCTTCGTCGTGAATCGAAAACAGCACGCCTTTGCTCTTGAGGTCGTCGTTCACCAGGTTCAGGATGAAGGCTACGCGGACCGTGCGCGGCTCGTCCTCGTCGGCAATCAGGAAGTCCGACCGGATGTGCAACTCGCCGTTGTCCTCTTCATAAAAGCGGGCCGACTCCTCGATGTCCTCGTCCATGACGTCTTCAGGAATGGACAGGCCGTAGTACTGCTTGATCCAGCGCTTTTCTTCAAGCGTGGGCGATTCGAGGTCCACCCAGATAGGCTGGAATTTGGAGAGTTCCTCCAGCGATTCGATTTCTTCCTGGAACAGCCTGCCGTTGGCGAGGGTGAAAATATTGAGCATGACTGAAGCGCCTATCAATTCAAGGGCTGACACAAGGCCCGGGACGGGACTTGTGCGAAAAGGGGCTGTGGATGGCGGCGTCGCTTTCAACCCCCCTTCTTAACGTCACCTGGCGTCAGTCTGTGGTGTTGAAAGCTAGCGACTGGGGTGGCTTTCCAAGGATCACTCCGTAGCAAATAAGCCGGGATTATGGCATTGCATAGTGGATTTATCTACCGTATCGCCTTGCCGGCGGCCTAACCGAAAGATACCGGCCGCGCGCCATGCCCTGGCACGGACATCGCCGCTCGGGGACGGCTTGATACGACCATCGGGCGCTGGCGCCGCCAGTCACTTGCACGCCGCGTTGCACTGGGCGCCGGTCAAGAATTTTTTCACACGGTTTCATTATTTTTCCGGCTGCAAGGTTGCAATTGCAGGGCTACGGGCGCATAGTAGATTCAAGAAAGCGTCCCCGTCTGCCGCTTCGCCGTCGCTGGCAAAGCGGTGTTTTCAACCCAGTTCCAGTTTTTGGAAAAGGAGTTTCTTTATGAACTTGACGATCAGCGGTCACCATCTTGAAGTTACGCCCGCATTGCGCGGTTATGTGACAAGCAAGCTGGATCGGATTACCCGGCATTTTGACCAGGTAGTAGATGTAAAAGTCCTGTTGACAGTGGATAACATGAAGGAAAAGGAAAGGCGCCAGCGGGCCGAATGTAATGTTCGTGTCAAGGGCCGTGACCTGTTTGCCGAAAGTTCACACGCCGATCTTTACGCCGCAGTCGATGAATTGACCGATAAACTTGACCGCCAGGTAGGGCGCTATAAAACCAAAACCCAGGATCACCACCACGTTGCCGCCAAGCGGCAAGCCTAGGTAGTTTTCACGCCTGCGGCGTTTCCCGCCGCGGGCTTTGGGCTTTATCTGTGGCTCCGAAAGGCAGCCATGTTTTCACAAGAGTGCTTGAACCGTGATTTAATCGGCATTCGCCGCCGCCGCTTGAGCTTTCAAGCGGCTTTTTTCTGCCCGTTTTTTTCGGCAACCCGTCCGCGAAGTGCATAATTCGCCGATTAAAAGATTGTTATGAACCGTCTTTCGCAAATTTTGCCCCTCTCCCAAGTACTGGTTCGTGTCGAAGCGTCCAGTAAAAAGCGCGCTTTTGAAGAAGCCGGCCTGCTGTTCGAGAATCAGCACGGGATGAACCGCGCCCTGATCACAGACAGTCTGTTTGCCCGCGAGCGCCTCGGCTCGACCGGTCTGGGCCATGGCGTGGCCATCCCACATGGCCGCATCAAGGGCTTGAAGGCGCCGATGGCCGCGGTTTTCCTGCTGGAGACGCCTATCGGATTCGATGCGCCAGACGAGCAAGCCGTGGCCTTGCTTATTTTTCTTCTTGTGCCCGAAGCGGCCACCCAGAAGCACCTCGAAATCCTGTCCGAAATTGCCGAATTGCTCAGTGACAGCGCGTTGCGCGAGCAACTCAAAGCCAGTCCGGATGCCGAGGCGCTTCACCACCTGATTTCCTCCTGGCAATCTGCCCACGAAACCAGCCCCTCCGGGGCGTGAGTCACAGGCCGGCATGAAGCCCACTGTTGTCAGTGCTGACGTTTTATTTGAAGACCACCGCGCCACCCTGAAATGGGAGTGGGTGGCGGGCCTGGGTGCTTCGGAGCGGCGTTTTGACGAAGTTGCCGTGCGTGCCGCGCGCTCGGGGGCCGATCTGGTCGGTTACCTAAACTACATCCATCCTTACCGCGTGCAGATTCTCGGCGAGCGCGAAGTCGCCTACCTGACCCATGCCAGTCCCGAGGATTGCGCCCGGCGGACCTCGCGCATCATCACGCTGGAGCCGCCGGTGCTGGTCGTGGCGGACGGCCAGATCGCGCCCGACACGCTGCTGTCGATGTGCGAGCGTGCGCAGATGCCCATGTTTGCCACGCCGGAGTCGGCCGCCTTCGTGATTGACGTATTGCGGGCCTATCTGTCCAAACATTTTGCCGACCGCACGTCGATGCACGGCGTCTTCATGGACATCCTGGGCATGGGCGTCATGATCACCGGCGAGTCGGGACTGGGCAAGAGCGAGCTGGGACTCGAACTCATTTCACGCGGGCACGGCCTGGTGGCGGACGACGCGGTGGACCTGGACCGCATCAACCAGACCACCATTGAAGGGCGTTGCCCCGACTTGCTGCAAAACCTGCTCGAAGTGCGCGGCATCGGCCTGCTTGACATCAAGGCGATTTTTGGCGAGACGGCGGTTCGCCGCAAGATGCGGCTCAAGCTCATCGTGCACCTGGTGCGCCGCGAAACGCTGGAGCGCCACTACGAGCGGATTCCCTACGAGCCCCTGACGCAGGACGTGCTGGGCATTCCCGTGCGCAAGGTCATCATCCAGGTAGAGGCGGGCCGCAACATCGCGGTGCTGGTCGAAGCGGCGGTACGCAATGCTATTTTGCAGTTGCGCGGCATCAATACCTACCAGGATTTTGTCGAGCGCCACCGCAAGGCGATGGAGCAAGACGACTGATTCTGCGCCCATCCTGTTGGGGTCTGCGTCTCGTCTAGAGATGCTCAAGGCTGATGGTTACGGGCGTGTGTTGCCATGCGGTAGGGGCAGTTGTCCTTGGTGCAATTGGCATAGATCGACAGCGAATGGTCGGCAATGGCAAAACCCTTGGCCTTGGCCACGGCATGCTGGCGTTTTTCAATCTCGGCGTCGTAAAACTCCTCGACCTTGCCGCAGTCCAGGCAGACCAGATGGTCGTGGTGCTGACCTTCATTGAGCTCGTATACCGCCTTGCCTGATTCAAAATTGCTGCGGTTGAGCAGGCCCGCTTGCTCGAACTGGGCCAACACCCGGTAGACCGTGGCCAGGCCAATATCCGAGCGGTCCTCCAGCAGGACCCGGAAAACGTCTTCTGCCGTCATATGGCGCTGTTTGCCGGCCTGGAAAATTTCAAGAATCTTGAGGCGCGGCAAGGTTGCCTTGAGTCCGGTGTTTTTCAACTCGTCAATGTTGCTCATGGAAATCTCTCTGGGAAAAGCGGGAAGCGGGAAGCGGCCCGGTGCGGCTCGGCCCGGGCCAAAAGGCACCCTACCGCTACAATGAACCATCATATCGCTACACCTCCCTACCATGTCAGCCTTGTCTGTAAATCAATATCGCGGCGTCCGAACAGCTTTCATCGTCATGGCCTGTGCGGTTCTGGCGTCCTGCAGCAGCACGAGCGGCAGCGCCATCAATCCCGTCAACTGGATCACCCCCTACAAAGTGGACGTGATCCAGGGTAACTTCGTCTCCAGCGAGCAGGTTGCGCAATTGCGCCCCGGCATGACCCGCGACCAGGTCAAGGCCGTGCTGGGCACGCCCCTGCTGGCCAGCCTGTTTCACACGGACCGTTGGGACTATGTCTTTACCCTGAAGCGGCAAGGCGTGGCGCCTCAGTCCTTCAAGTACGCGGTGTTCTTCAAGGGCGACCAGCTGGAGCGTTTTGAAGGCGACACCATGCCCAGCGAAAGGGAGTTCATTTCCCGGCTGGACTCCAAGCGCAAGATGGGCAAAGTGCCTGTTTTGGAGGCCACCGAAGAGCAGCTCAAGGCCGCCGAAAAGTCCTCCGCTGCGAAGCCGGCGCCAAGTGAGGCTGCGACCAGCCTGCCAGCAGGTCCGCAGACCACGGTCTACCCGCCACTCGAGAGCCCTAAGCAGTGAGCGCGCATGCTGTGACGCAAGCGCGCCATCACCGGATCGCGGTTGCTGGCGCCAGTGGCCGCATGGGCCAGATGCTG
>NZ_JADMJK010000092.1:8412-9898 GCF_018780625.1 Polaromonas sp.
TGTTTGACATGTTTGATGTGCTCAATCTGAAGTGATGCCCGCATGAATCTGCTGGCCCTCATCGCCCAAGGCGGCCTCATCAGCCAATTGGTGGCGATGCTGCTGCTGGCGATGTCGGTGGCCAGCTGGGTTGTGATTCTCTGGAAAGTCTGGCTGCTCCACCGCGCTGTGGGCGATGTGGCGCGCAGCACGGCCGTCTTCTGGCAGTCCGCGTCGGTTGAGGTCGCCGCCGAAAAGGTCGCCGCGTTTGACCGCGAGGCGCTGGTGCTGCCGCTGATCGCAGCGACCCGGTTCAGGACCCAGGGCACGCTGGCAACCGCCGGCGACAAGGCGCAGCAACTCACCCGTGTGCTGCGCGACGCCCTGCATGCCGTGCTGAACAAGCTCCAGTTCGGCCAGGTGCTGCTGGCCACGGTCGGCTCGACCGCGCCTTTTGTCGGCCTGCTGGGAACGGTGTGGGGTATCTACCATGCGCTGACCGGCATGGCGACTGCAGGGCAGGTCACGATTGACAAGGTCTCGGGGCCGGTCGGCGAGGCGCTCATCATGACGGCGGCCGGCCTTGCGGTCGCCATTCCTGCCGTGCTGGCCTACAACGTCTTTGGCCGCATGATTGGCCGCATTGAGGCCGACCTGGAGGGATTTGCGCGTGATTTGCGCGAGTTGTTGACCGCTACAGAACGTGGCGCGCCGAGCGTGGGGGCCGGCGAACGCAGCGCCGGGCCGCCCCAAGCAAGTTCAGCCCCCCCGGGGGGCAGCGCAGTACGCGAAGCGACAAGCGTGGGGGCGTTATGACCTTTGGCAGGCTGGAACGCACGCAGGGGCCGCAACCCATGAGCGACATCAACGTGACGCCGCTGGTAGATGTGATGCTGGTGCTGGTGGTGATTTTCATCATCACGGCGCCGCTGCTGGCCAGCACCATCGCGCTCGATTTGCCTGTAACCGATGCCGCCAGAACGAGCGAAACGCCCCGATTTGTGACGCTGGTGGTCGACCGTTCAGGCCAGGCTTTTTTGAATGACAGGCCGCTGTCGCCGGACGAATTGGCAAGCGCGCTGGCGCAAACCGCGCGCCAGCACCCCGACACCGAAGTCCAGTTGCGCGCCGACCAGGCCGTGCCGTATGGCAAGGTGGTGGAAGTGATGGGCGCGGCGCAAAAAGCCGGGTTGAACCGCATCGGTTTTGTGGCGGACCCCGGGCCGGCCGCCGCTGCAAGCCCCGCGCCCGGCCGTTAATCCAAGCGGCGTGTCCAGCCTCTAAAATCAAGCGTTCGCAGCGATGTGCTGCCCGGCCCGTGTTTCCGGGTTCTTTTTCCGGTTTTCAGATTTTCCATGCAAGACAAATACAACCACCTAGACGTAGAGCGCAACGCGCAAACCCAATGGACTGCCGTTGACGCTTACCGCGTGCGCGAAGACGCCAGCCGCCAGAAATACTACGCCTGCTCCATGCTGCCTTACCCCAGCGGCAAGCTGCACATGGG
>NZ_JADMJK010000027.1 GCF_018780625.1 Polaromonas sp.
GCGCTGGAGTCGGCCAACCACGACGCCGCCGTGCGCGTGGTGGTGATCCAGGGCCATGAAAGCATTTTTTCGGCCGGCAACGACATTGGCGACTTTCTGAAAAATCCGCCCGCCACGCAGGACTCGCCGGTGTTTCGCTTCTTGCGCGGCATCAGCAGCTTTCCCAAGCCCATCGTGGCGTCGGTTTGCGGACCGGCTGTGGGCATTGGCACCACCCTGCTGCTGCATTGCGACCTGGTCTATGCGGGCGACAACGCGGCGTTTTCCATGCCTTTTGTCAACCTGGGCCTGTGCCCGGAAGCCGCGTCCAGTTTTCTGGTGCCGCAGTTGATGGGTTATCCGCGTGCTGCAGAAGCGCTGCTGCTGGGCGAACCCTTCTCGGCTGAAACCGCGCTGGAGGTGGGGCTGATCAACCGCATCGTGCCGCCCGCCGAGGCCAATGCGCTGGCCCAGCGGCAAGCGCTCAAGCTGGTTGCCAAGCCCCTGAGTTCCCTGCTGGAAACCAAACGCCTGATGAAAAAAGGCAATGCCGGCATGGTGGCTGAGCGCATGGCTGAAGAGGGCGCCAGCTTTGGGCGCATGCTGCAGGAACCGGCGGCGCGGGAAGCGTTTGGCGCTTTCATGGAAAAGCGCAAACCCAATTTTTCGGCCGTTTGATGCGGGTTTTTGATTCGGTGGCGCTGTGCCAAGCACGCGTGATGGCACGAGAAAGCCACGCATGACCAAAGCACTGCATCCAGACGCCGTGGCGTCCGTCGAATTCGAGGAAGAATTCATCGCCGGCCTGAAAAGCATCTTTGAAGAAAAAATCGTCTTCAACCAGGTGCTGGGCCTGAAGATCACCTCGCTCCGGCCCGACCGCGTGACGGCACGCATTGACATGCGGCACGAGCTGATTGGCCACCCGGCCTACAACCGGATTCATGGCGGCGTCATCAGCGCCGGGCTGGACGCCATGGGTGGCCTGGCGGTGATGGCCGCCATCGGTGCGCGGCACATGGATGAAACCCCGTCGCAGCGCTTGCACCGTTTTTCCAAGCTGGGCACGATCGATCTGCGGGTGGACTACTTGCGCCCCGGCATCAGCGAATACTTTGAACTGCGGGCCGAGGTGCTGCGGCTGGGCTCGCGCGTGGCCAGCACGCGCATGGAGTTTCTGGGCGCCGATGGAAAGCTCTTTTCCACGGGTGCGGCGGCCTACATCGTTTCCTAGTGTTTGCGCCCGGCCTCGTCCAGCGCCTGCAGAAATGTTCGGCGCCACCAGTGCACGTCCTGCGTCCTGATGTTTTCAAGCAGCTTTTGGTGGCGTGACTGCCGTTCGCCGAGCGGCATCTGAAGGGCCCGCTGCAGGGTGTCGGCCGTGCCGTCGGTGTCGTAGGGGTTGACCAGCAAGGCTTCCTTGAGCTGCGCTGCGGCGCCCGCAAAGCGCGACAGCACCAGCACGCCCGGGTCGGCCGGGTCTTGCGCGGCCACAAACTCCTTGGCCACCAGGTTCATGCCGTCGCGCAGCGGCGTCACCAGCGCCACGCGCGCCGCCCGGTAAAGCCCCGGCAGGCACGCGCGCGCCACGTTGCGGTGCATGAAACGGATTGGCATCCAGTCCAGTTCCCCAAAATTGCCGTTGATGGCGCCGCACAGGCCTTCGAGTTCCTGGAGTAAATCGGTGTAGGCGCCCATGTCTTCACGGCTGGGCGATGCGACCTGGATCAGCGTGGCGCTGCGCAGGTTTTCGGGGTATTTTTTCAGCAGGGTCTGAAACGCGCGCAGGCGTTGCGGCAGGCCTTTGGAGTAGTCCAGGCGCTCCACG
>NZ_JADMJK010000130.1:0-3980 GCF_018780625.1 Polaromonas sp.
TGGCCCGTCATCCTCGAAGTTGAAGTTCTGGCCGATGTTCAGCGTCGCCGTGGCGGCATCGCCGTCCTTGTCGGTCTTGGTCGCCGTGAGCGTGATCAGCGTGTCCGCGCCCAGCGTCTTGGAATCGTCCGGATTGCTCGTATCGGGGTGCACGATGGCAAGCACCTGGTCGAGTGTGACCACCCCGGTCGTGCTGTTCAGGCTGACCGTGAAGGAAATCGCCCCGGCCGGGTCCGCCGTCGCCGCGCCGCTGCCGACCCGCCCGACCACCTGTCCGCTTTCCAGGTACAGGAACACGCCGTGGCCGCTCGCCGTGTCCACCAGACCGGAGTCCGCGCCCACGGCGCTGATGCCCAGGCTGTAGGCCAGCGTGCCCGCGCCGTCGGCGCCAAAGCTGGAGCTGAAGTTGACCGAGAAGTCCGCCGTCGCGTTGGTCGCCAGCACCGTCTCATCGACCGTCGCTGTCGGCTCGGTGCCGGTGGTCGAGATCGATGGCCCGTCATCGACAAAGGCCAAGTCCTGTAACGGAGATGTATTGAGACCGCCTGTCTCCAGCTTGAAGGCGCCGATGTCGAAAGCTGCGTTGAGATTTGCGTCACTGTTTCCGGCGTTGTCGATCAGCACGCGGTTGTGATCTGTGGCGGTGTGGTAGGCGATCTTGTCACCGGCTATCACGCCAGTAATTTTCACCGTGTCACCGGTGAAATCAAGGGTCAAAGCGCCACCCGGGGCATTCAGATCAGACACCGTGCCGGTGGCCGCTGCAAATGTGTGCTCGTATGTCGTCGTCGTTTTGCCGGTCTTGACGGTCCTGGTGATCGTGACATCGATCACGTTGACCGCCACATCATCGGCATCACCCAGCCCTTCGATATACGTATTACCCTTCTCCGTGGAATCCGTGTTATTGAACGCGCTAACCAGGAGCGTGGCCCCCTTGGGCGGCTGCAGCTGTACGACGACAAAGGACGCTCCCGTTGCGCCCAAATAGGTTTGGAAGTCGATGTTGGCTTCGACGTCGGCCTCGTTCTGGTTCAGGTTGGGCACCGTCAAGTCCGTATTGGCCCCCTTGACGAAAGTGAAGTACATGCCCTCATTCGGATCGATCATCTGATTGTTCGAGCCGATGGTCGTCATGCCGCCGCCCTGTCCGGTATTGACGGTGTCGCCGGTGGTGATGCTGGCGCCAGTGGACTGGTTCGCTGGATGCTTGCCGGTGACAACGATGGTCGCGTCGTCCAGGCTGGGCGTGCCATCACCGAACATCAGAAACAGATTCTGGCCGGACGGTGCGCCTTCCAGGGAGAAGCCAAGCAAGTTATTGACCGTGACATTCAGGCTCTCGGTCAGAAACACGATGTCGTTGGGGTTGGTGCCGTCCGGATGGAAGATCGACTGGTACTGCACCAGCCAGAGCCTGGCGCTCGTGGCGCTCACGTCGCCCACAGCAGCAGTTCCCGTATCCAGATAGGCGGCGAAAACGACTTCACCGTTCGGATTCGCGGTGCCGTCGGCAAAGCCCTTGCGGGCAAAGACGACATTGTTTTCGTCCACGCCCGCAATGTCGGCGCCCTGATAGCTGTAGAGGAAGATTTTCGTTCCGTCTGTGGTTCTGAGATAGTCATTGATCCCGGTCCCGGGTCCAGACTTGGCAACAGCCCCATCGAGCACACCACCGGTTGAACTGGTAAAGGCGACATCAGTAACGTTGGCGCCGAAAGTCATTACGAAGTCATCGGCTGTCGTGGCGGTGCCAAAGCCGCTCAGCGCGGCGCCCGAAGGAGTCCCGGCCCCCACCGCCGTCAGCAGCGTTTCGAACTCAGCCGGCAACACCCCGCCACCGGCGAGGCTGATGTCGTTGCTGGTGACGCCGCCTGTATCAAGGTTTTGTACGCCGCTTGTTTCGTCGATCTGGAGAATGGTGGACATGATAGATTTCCTCGAAAAAAACGCGGCCACTAAGGCCTGACCGCAGAGCCGCATGAATACAGATCACACCGTCGTCTCAACAGGCCACATGCTCGCCTTCGAGCGCCCCCTTCCTCGAGAAAGCTCAAGCAAAGAGGGAATTTGACTTGAGTTGGTGCCGCTCAAGGCTGGTCTGAAAATCAATCCTTTTGTGATGCGAGGCCACCGAAGAGAGGCCGAAGACTGGAATGAAAGATCTTCATGCTGCAGCCTCTAACCGATGAAATCGATATCAGTTTGCGACCGGATCCGACCGCCAGCAATCCCCAAAAATGGATGGACTGCTTGTGCCTGGACGGCTTCACTCCTGATTTTTTTCGCCCGTGTTTTCTTCAGTTTTCAGAGGAGAAATCATGTTCTCCTGACTTCCAGGAGCGAACAAAGAAGGCTTAAAAAACGCGATGTTTTTCGATGTGAAATCTGAATGGACTCGGGAAGATTTGTAAAAAAGTCCGCCTTCACTGGCTGGCGCCAACCTGCGCGGGCATCCTTCATGTGCAGCCATGCTGGGCGCACAAAACGAAAAAGCCCGGCCTCCACAGGAGACCGGGCAACCGGCTGGGCCGGGATCAGGCGCTTGTTATGGCACTGATGGCCAGCGGCTTAGCTGCCGATGCGGCCGCCGTCGTTCTTGGTGATGACCACCGTTGCCGAGCGCGGGCGCTTGCCGGCGCCGTAGCCGGCGCTGCTGGGCCACTGGCTGGTGTACTTGGACGGGTCGGCAATATCAGCCATCTTGGTGCCTTCGCCCGGATGCTGGATGTTGACAAACATCGCCTTGCCGTCGGGCGTTTCGCACAGGCCGGTGATCTCGCAATCCTTGGCGCCCACCAAAAAGCGCTTGAGCTTGTCGGCGCCGGGCGCCTTGCCCACATAGGTGTCGACATTGAGCGCGCTGCCATCAGTCTTGGTGTAGTTCAGCGTTTTCTTCGCACCATCGCCCACGGTCCCAGGCAGCGCGGCTAGCATCATGCAGTTGGTCACGTCGGTATAGGCACCGTCATCGGTCTGGATCCACATGATGCCTGTGGCCGGGCTGAACACCAGGCCGTCCGGGCTGGAGAAGTCCTGGTCGCCCGTCAGGCTGGACAGGTTGACAGTGCCCGGTGCGGCGCTCGATTCGGCGCCGAACACGTAAACATCCCAGCTGAAGGTGATGGCCGTGCTGCCTGCCGCAGCCTCTTTCAGGCGAAGGATGTGCCCGTTCGGATTGCCGTTTTGCGCGGTGCTGCCGTTCTTGATGTCGGTGTACACGCGCGGGTTCGCGCTGTCGGGCGGCATGGTGGCCGAATTGACGGCGCGGTTGCTGTTGTTGGTCAGGGTGAAATAGATTTCACCGTTGGCCACGTTGGTCGAGCACCACTCGGGGCGGTCCATCTTGGTGGCACCCACCGCATCGGCGGCCAGGCGGGCATTGACCAGCACATCGGCCTGGTCGGCAAATTTATAGCCGGCATAGGCGGCAATCAAGGGATTGCTGATCGACAGCTCGACCCAGTCGCCCTTGCCGTCGCTGTTGAACTTCGCGACGTAGAGCTTGCCGTTGTCGAGGTAGGTGTCGCCGGTGGTGATGCGGTCCGCCGGGTTGGCATCGGCCGCAGTCCAGGCCTTGGCGGACACGAACTTGTAGATGTATTCGCCGCGCGAGTCATCACCCATGTAGACGGCCAGCGGCTGGCCGGCGACCGGCTTGCCGAAAGCGGCGCTCTCGTGGGCAAAACGGCCCAGTGCGGTGCGCTTGCGGGCGGACTTGGTCTTGTCGTAGGCGTCGATCTCGACGATGTAGCCAAAGGTGTTGAGCTCATTGCGGTAGTCGGCGGACGCAGTGCCCACGCCCTGGCTGATGTCCCAGCGGGCATACTTGTCGTCGACGCCGGCCGATTCCCAGCCGTGGCGGCTGTTGGCAGGACCCACAACGCCAGCAGTCACAGGCAGGCCGCGGCCGTAGCGCTTGAGTGAGGCCACGCTCTTGTCGCCGCGGGCGGTGTCGTCGGCGGCGTTGCGGAAAAAGT
>NZ_JADMJK010000130.1:4080-9672 GCF_018780625.1 Polaromonas sp.
GAGGCCACGCTCTTGTCGCCGCGGGCGGTGTCGTCGGCGGCGTTGCGGAAAAAGTAACCGGCCCAGTTTTCCTCGCCCGTCAGGAAGGTGCCCCAGGGGGTCTTGCCGGTGCCGCAGTTGTTGAGCGTGCCGCGTGTCCTGGTGCCGTCGGTCGAATATTTCGTCACCATCAGGGCGTTGCCGCGTGCCGGTCCATTGAGCTGGATGTTCTCGCTCAGGCTGGTCAGGCGGAAGTTCAAGGCCGAACCGGGTACCGTGGCCCACTTGCCGGCGGTGCTTTTCACTTCCACGACCGAGATGCCGTGTATGGCCGTTTCCTTGTCCACTTCTGCGGCCGGGCGTGGCAGCGTGGAGGTGCCGCCGTTGGCGTGCAGGAAAAAGGAACTGCGCGTTTCGTCGGTGGTGGCTTCGTGATTCATGGCCAGCAAGCCGCGATCAATGGCCGAGGTAGAGGGCTTGCCGCTGGCATCCAGGCCGAACCATTCCATGCCGTCATGGTGGTCGCCGGCGCGGTTCTCAAAGCCGGTGTCTGTGCCGTCGTTTTTGTAGGCCGGGGTGGCGGCAGTGAGCGGGTCGCCCAGCGCATACAGCACGCTGGCGGTGTAGCCGGCGGGCACCGTCACGGTGTCGGCCATGGTTTTGGCCACGGCGGCAAAGCTCAGGAGCGTTTCCGTAGCAACTGCAGGTGTCGGTGTCGGGACGACGGCCAGCGCGTCGCTGCCGCCGCCGCAACCTGCCAGGGCCAGGCCGCCCAGCAGGGTGGTGCCCGCGCTGCCCACGCTGCCGCGCAGCAGGCCACGGCGGCTCAGGCGGGCCTGGAGCACGCTGTCAAAACTCGGGTTGTCCGAGGTGTTGGAGTTTTCGTCGTTGAAATCAATAGCTTGCGTCATCAGGGTGTCCTCAGGTTGGTCAAGTGCAGTCAGCCTGAGGAGATTAGGAGGGCACGATGACAATACCGTGAAGAAACCGTGACGGTTTGGTGACACGGCGGCCACATCACTGGCCGCGCGCAGCGTGACTATTTGGGCCAGAGCGCCCACAGCCGCAGCGGCTGGTTGACCCGGGACGCCAGCAGGCCGGCATCAATGCCGGTGCCGGCAAAATAATCGGCGCGCACCGCGCCAACGATGGCGCTGCCGGTGTCCTGCGCCAGCACCAGCTTTTGCAGATTGGCCGCGCCGCCGCGCGACGCCAGCCAGACCGGCGTGCCGTAGGGAATGCTGCCGGGATCGACCGCAATCGATCGGCCCGGCGTCAGCGGCACGCCCTGCGCGCCCTTGGGGCCAAAAGCAGCATCGAAAAGGCTTAGCGGCTGCTCCTGGAAAAAGGTGTAGCGCGGGTTGCTCCAGAGCATTTGCTGCACGCGCTGCGGATTTTTCGAGGCCCAGGCCTTGGTCGACTCGACCCAGGGCGCGACCATGCGGCCTTCGCCCTGGTCCGCCAGCCACTGGGTGACGCTGCGAAAAGGCTGCTCGTTGGAGCCGGCATAAGCCACCCGGACGATGCGCTGGGAGCCGTCGGGCTCGGTGATGTTGAGCCGGCCCGAACCCTGGATGTGCAGCGACATCACCTCGACCGGGTTGTCCACCCAGGCAATTTCACGGCCTCTCAAGGCCGTGCGCGCTTCAGGCAGGGTGTCGATTTCCTGGCGCGAAAACCACGGTTTGCGGTTGCCCAGGCCAGCGGGCGGGCGGTACAGCGGCACCTCATAGCCTGAGCCAGGCTGCCGGCTGGCCTTGAGCACGGGCTCGTAATAGCTGGTGAGCAGGCCATCGGCCACGCCCTGATGGGTCTCGACCCGATAGGGCTGCAGGCGGGTCAGCATCCAGGCCCGCTGGTCTTCGCCCGACGCAATACTCAGGCGCCGGACTTCTGCGCACAGCGGTGCAAACACCGGGCCGGGCCGCTCGCAACTCTTGATCCAGGCGTTCCAGGCCTCAGACAGGCTGTCCTCTTCAAAACCCGGCAACTCGGCCCAGCGCACCGGTATCCAGCGGCTCTTGCCCTGCACCAGCGATGCGGGCAGCGGGCCGGTATCGCCGGGGCGGCTGGCGATGATGGCCGGCACGCCAGCCGCTGCGGGCGGCAGCGACGATGCGGGCGGCAGCGGCGTGCTGGTGCATGAAGCGAGCAGCGCCGCCGTGGCGATAATTGACCCCAGCCGCACCGACACCAGGGCGCCGATTGACCGTCCTGAAACTGTAGTTGCAACCCAAGGAATTGCCATGTCCCTCCTCTTGCTCGAAGCCCTTGGGGCATTGCTGTTGTTCGTGTTCATTGTGTGGTGGACGATGTTTTCCGGAAGAAAAAAAGGGGAATTGAAGGACGATTCGCCGCCCCCGGTGCCAGGCACGCAAGAGGAAGCGGGGAAAAAATAAGCGCTGCCGTCCACAAGCTACAAGCTGCGCAGCAGGTTGGCCAGTTCCACGGCTGACTTGACGTCCATTTTGTCAAAAACCCGGGCCCGGTGCACTTCCACCGTGCGAACGCTGATGTCCAGCTGGTCGGCCACCAGCTTGTTGGGCAAGCCGTCCACCACCAGCCGCATCACATCGAGTTCGCGATCGGTCAGCCCCCCCAGCCGCGCCTGCAGGCTGGTCGACTGGCTGAGCAGGGCCAGCGCGGCGGCAGAATGGCCAAGCGCCTGCTCGATGCGGTCGACCAGGGCATTGTCAGAAAATGGTTTTTCAAAGAAATCAAAGGCGCCGCGCTTGACGGTGTCCACCGCCGTAGGCACGTCGGCATGGCCGGTCAAAAAAATCACGGGCAGCGTGGGCAGCAGGCCATAGGCAATCAGCTTTTCAAACATGGCCAGGCCGCTCAGGGCCGCCATCCGCACGTCAAGCAAGACGCAGGATGGCGACTGGACCGAAAACGGCGGCGACACCCGGGCGTCGAAGGCTTCGGCGCTGTCAAAGGTTTCGCTGGTCAGCCGGCGCGAACGCAGCAGCCAGGCCAGCGCATCGCGCACGCCGCTGTCGTCATCCACGATGTACACCGTGGCATTTTTAATCGGTTCCATGGGAAGGCTCCTGAAGGTCGTCGGGCCGCGGCGCGACCGGCAAGGTAAAGGTGAAAATCGTACCGCGCGGCTGCACCGCTTCGTAGCCGAGGAAGCCGCCATGCTGCTCGATCACGGTGCGGCACAGGCTGAGCCCCAGTCCCATGCCCTCTGCCTTGGTGGTGAAAAAGGGGGTAAACAGCTGCCTGGCCACTTGCTCCGAGATGCCCTCGCCGCAGTCGCTCACCGCAAATTCGACCCATTGGCTGCGTGCATTGGAAGCGGCGTGGCGAATCCGCAGGGTCAGCACTTTCGCACCCCGGCGCGGCGCCCGTTCGGCGCCTGGCGTTTCATCCGCGCCCTGCATGGCCTGCATGCCGTTACGGGACAGGTTGAGCAGCACTTGCTCCACCATGATGGTGTCGCACAGCACGGGCGCGCAGGCCGGGTCCACCTCGATCACCAGGCGCACCCCCAGCTTGCGGGCCTGCAGGCTCACCAGCGGCATGACAGCATCGAGCAGTGCCCGCGGCGCCACCGTCTCGCGCACCTTGTCGCGCCGCCGCACAAAATCATGCACGCTCTTGATGACCTTGCCGGCGCGCTCGGCCTGCTCTGCAATGCGGCGCATCGCCAGTTGCAGGTCTTCAGAAAGGTGCGGCCCGGATGGGGTGGCCGCGCCACTGTCCAGCGCATCCTGCAGCAAGTTGAGCGAGCCCGTGGCGTAGCTTGAAATGGCGGCCAGCGGCTGGTTCAGTTCGTGGCTGAGCAGCGACGCCATCTCGCCCACCATGGCCAGCCGCGCCGTGGCCTGCAAGCGGTCCTGGCTGGCGCGTGAGACTTCCTCGACCCGGCGCTGCTCGCTCACGTCCAGAATGGTGCTCATCCAGCCGGTGTGCTTGCCCACCGCGTTGATCAGGGGCGCCTCCATGATCAGCACCGGAAACCGGCTGCCATCCTGCCGCATGAACACCGATTCGTGGCCCTCACGCGGCAGCGTGTTGCCCGCCAGGCGGACTTCCTGACGCTGCTGGTAGTCATCGGCCAGCTCGGGCGGCCAATACGGGGAGGGCATGCTCTGGTTGAGCAACTGCTGTGCCTCCAGGCCCAGCATGTTGCAAAAGGCCGGGTTGACATACGTGATGCGGCCCTGCAAGTCGCGGGCACGCAGGCCGGTCAGCAGCGAGTCCTCCATGGCTTTGCGAAAGGCCAGCGCCTCGCCCAGATCATCTTCGACCTTCAGGCGCCGCCGCATGTCGCGGGCCAGCAAAAACAGCACGGCCAGCAAGGCCAGCGCCATGGCCGTGACCAGCGCCGTCAGCACATTGGGAAACAGCGCCGGGGTGCCCAGCCGGTTCTCCGTGCGCAGCACCAGCGTATTACCCGGCAGATCCAGCAATTGCTGCGCCACATAGACCTGCCGGCCCCGCAGCGGCGCGCCATGCAGCGCCAGCCGCGTGCCATCGGCCTCCGTGAACGACAGGCCGATGCCGCGGGCCACCTGCTTGCCCACCAGCTCGGCCAGGATGTCCTGCAGCGCATAGGTCACCACCGTGTAGCCGCTCAGGCGGCCCGCCGCCATGATCGGCAGGCACATGTCCAGAACCTCCATGCCCATGCCGTCGAATTGAGGCATGAAGTAGCTCCGGGAATAGGCTGCGCCGCTCAGGCGGGCCGCCGTGGTGCAGGTCAGGCCCACATCGGCCTGCAGGCTGCTGCGGCCCAGCCGCTCAAACACCGCGCTGTGATACGGGGTTTCGACAAATCCCAGGGTCTGCATCGCCACGTCGCGCCATTCCAGCCGCAGGACCTCGCGGCGTTCGCGCAGCAGGCGGGCAGCCGACAGATGCCAGGACTCGGGCATGCGCTCGCTCGACTGCAGGGCCTGAAACGTCTGGATGTTGCGGGTCAGCCCCGAACGGATATCGGTCACGGCTTCTGCGGCGTTGTGTTCCAGGCGGTCTTGCACCAGGCTGGCCTCATAGCGCCCGGCCAGCCAGACCAGCAGCCCCAGCAAGCCCACCAGCAGCGCCACCAGCATGGCCCAAAGCGACCAGCGCCGGCTGGCGCCGCCAAGCACGCCTGCAAAATACAATTTCATGCGTCCCGCCTCACAATACCCGATGCGCCAATGCGGGAAGGCGCTGGCGCACCTCCTGCAGCAGGCCGCCCATCACGTCGCCCAGCACCAGTCCCTCGCCCTGCGGCTGCTGCGCCATGACCTGGCCCCACGGATCGACCAGCATGCTGCGGCCCCAGGTGCTTCGCCCGTTTTCATGCGCGCCGCCCTGCGCGGCCGCCACCACATAGGCCAGGTTTTCAATCGCCCTGGCACGCAGCAGCACCTCCCAGTGGGCCTGGCCGGTGGTGACAGTGAACGCACTGGGCACCAGCAGCACATCGGCTGCCAGCGCGCGGTACAACTCGGGGAAACGCAGGTCGTAGCACACGCTCATGCCCACGGTATACACATGGCCGTCGCGGGAGGCCAGCGCAAAGCGCACCGGCTGCGTGCCGGGCGTCAGCACACGGGTTTCGTCGTAGTCTTCCTGGCCGTGTGCAAACCTGAACAGGTGGATCTTGTCGTAGCG
>NZ_JADMJK010000138.1 GCF_018780625.1 Polaromonas sp.
GTGCCGTTTGCCGGCGCCTACCTGGCGCTGGCGGGCGTGGCGCTGCTGGCCATGGGCTTGCTGGCCTTCATTCAATTTCCGCCCGCGCCGGCCCGGAGCAGCGCCAGCGCCGGTGGCCGGCCGCTGGGCGAAATCATGCGCCAGCCGGTCTTTATCGTCGCCGCAGCGGCCGGCGCGCTGGGCTACGGCGTGATGAACCTCTTGATGGCGGCCACGCCGATTGCCATGCAGACCTGCGGCCTGCCGTTTTCAGACGTGGCCTGGGTGCTGGAATGGCATGTGATCGGCATGTTTGCACCCGGCTTTTTCACCGGCCACCTGATCAAGCGCTTTGGCACGCTGACCATCATGGCGATCGGGCTGGCGCTCAATGTGGCGTGCGTGCTGATCGCGCTGTCGGGCGTCGAGTTCAAGCAGTTTCTGGCGGCGCTGTTTTTGCTCGGGCTGGGCTGGAATTTCCTGTTCACCGGCGCCACCACGCTGGCGCTGACGGCCTACCGGCCCGAAGAAAAAGACAAGGCCCAGGGCGCGCTCAATTTCTGCGTATTTGCGGTGCTGGCCATGTCATCGCTGGCGTCTGGCGTGCTGGTCACCACCCAGGGCTGGACGCTGCTGAACCTGGGCTCGCTGCTGCCGCTGGGGCTGACCGGGCTGGCGCTGGGGTGGCTCGCGCTGCGCCAGCGCAGGCGCCAACCGGCCTGAGCGGTCCGGGCTTCAGCCCGGCACGCTGGCAATGACCTGGGCCACGGCCGCCGTGAGCTTCTTGGCATAGGGCACATGCAGGAACTCGTTGGGGCCGTGCGCGTTGCTCTTGGGGCCGAGCACGCCGCAGACCATCATCTGCGCCTTCGGAAAACCCTGGCTCAGCATGCTCATGAGCGGAATCGTGCCGCCCTGGCCAATCGTGCCGCAGGGGGCGCCAAAGAAGTTTTGCGACGCGGCATTCAGCGCGTCTTCAAACCACGGCGCGCTGCTGGGCGCGTTCCAGCCGGTGGCGCCGCCGTTGCTTTGAAACGTGACCTTGGCCTGGTAGGGCGCGTTGTCTTCAAGCAGCGCCTTCAGTTCCTGCACCGCCACACCCGCATCAATCAGCGGCGGCAAGCGCAGCGACAGCTTGAAGGCGGTGTAGGGCCGCAGCACATTGCCCGCGTCCTTGAGCGCCGGAAAGCCATCGGCGCCGGTCACGCTCAGCGTCGGCCGCCAGGTCCGGTTGAGCAGCGCCTCGACCGGGTCGGTGGTGGTGGGCAGCGCAAAGGCGGTGGCGCCTTCGCAGTCGTAATGCGCCCACGGAAAGCGCTTGTAGATCTCGTCGCCCAAAATTTTCGCCGTGGCCTCGGCCTGCAGCAGCCGGTCGGCCGGCACCTCGCAGTGAAAGCTTTGCGGCAGCAGGCGGCCGGTCTTGCTGTCTTCAAGCCGATCCAGCAACTGGCGCAGGATGCGAAAGCTCGACGGCACCAGGCCGCTGGCGTCGCCCGAATGCACACCTTCGGTCAGCACCTCGACCTTCAGCACGCCGGCCGCATTGCCGCGCAGGCTGGTGGTCAGCCACAGCTGGTCGTAGTTGCCAGCGCCCGAGTCCAGGCAAACCACCAGCGCGACCTCGCCGAGCCGGTCTTTCAGCGCGTTGACGTAAGGCAGCAGGTCGTAGGAGCCGCTTTCCTCGCAGGTTTCAATCAGGCCGACGATGCGCGGATGCGCAATGTTCTGCGCTTTTAGCGCCTGTATGGCGGCGATGCTGGCATAGACCGCATAGCCGTCATCGGCGCCGCCCCGGCC
>NZ_JADMJK010000022.1 GCF_018780625.1 Polaromonas sp.
ACATCACGCCGGTCAGGCCCGAGCCGATCTGCGAGGCCAGCCGGATGCGCTGCGACTCGCCGCCGCTCAGGGTTTCGGCGCTGCGGTCCAGGCTCAGGTAGTTCAGGCCCACGTCGTTCAGGAACTTGAGCCTGAGGCCGATCTCGCGCACCACCTTGCCGGCAATCTCGGCCTTGGCGCCTTCCATTTTCAGGGTGTTGAAGTAGGCAAAGCTGTCGCGCAGCGTGTCATGACTGACTTCGTAAATGGCCTTGCGGCTGCTGACCGGGCCGGCCCCGCCTTCGCCGTCGGTGGTGCCGACCAGGTAGACATGGCGCGCTTCGCGCCGCAGGCGCGTGCCCGCGCAGTCGGGGCAGGGTTGCACGCTGCGGTAGCGGGCCAGGTCGTCGCGCACCACGGCAGAGTCGGTTTCGCGGTAACGGCGCTCAAGATTTGTGATCACCCCTTCAAACGGGTGCTTCTTGCTGATTTTTTTGCCGGACTCGGCGCCTTCCCGGGCATCCGCAAGGTAGCTGAACTTGATGTTTTCGGTGCCTGAGCCAAACAGCACCACCTGCTGCACGGCTTCGGGCAGGTCTTCAAAAGCCTGGTCGATGTCAAACTGGTAATGGCTGGCCAGGCTCTCCAACATCGAAAAATAGTAGGCGTTGCGCCGGTCCCAGCCCTTGACGGCGCCGCTGGCCAGGCTCAGGCTGGGAAAGGCCACCACCCGCGTCGGGTCAAAAAACTCCTTGTGGCCCAGCCCGTCGCAGCCGGGGCAGGCGCCCACCGGCGAGTTGAAGGAAAACAGCCGCGGCTCCATCTCGCTCAGCGAATAGCTGCAGACCGGGCACGAGAACTTGGCGCTGAACAGGTGTTCGCGGTCCGTGTCCATTTCCAGTGCAATCGCCTTGCCGTCGGCCAGCCGCAGCGCGGCTTCAAAGCTTTCGGCCAGCCGCTGGCGCAGCGCGGGCGGCGGGACGGCGCCGGCTTCGGGCTGTGTTTCCTTGTCCAGGCGCACCTTGAGGCGGTCAATCACCACGTCGATGTTGTGCTTTTCGGTTTTCTTGAGCTTGGGCAGGGCGTCAAATTCGTAGGCCGTGCCATCGACGCGAAAGCGCACATAGCCCTGGGCCTGCATTTCTGCAAACAGGTTTTCAAACTCGCCCTTGCGCTCGCGCGCCACCGGCGCCAGGATCATCAGCCGGGTGTCTTCGGGCAGGGCCAGCACCGCGTCGACCATTTCGCTGACGCTTTGCGCCTGCAGCGGCAAGTCGTGTTCGGGGCAAAAAGGCGTGCCGGCGCGCGCAAACAGCAGCCGCAGGTAGTCGTGGATCTCTGTGACTGTGCCCACGGTGGAGCGCGGGTTGTGCGAGGTCGCCTTTTGTTCGATGGAAATGGCGGGCGACAAGCCCTCGATCATGTCCACGTCGGGCTTGTCCATCAACTGCAGGAACTGCCTGGCGTAGGTGGACAGGCTTTCAACGTAGCGGCGCTGGCCTTCGGCATACAGCGTGTCAAACGCGAGCGAGGACTTGCCCGAGCCGCTCAGGCCGGTGATGACCACCAGCTGGTTGCGCGGAATATCGAGGTCGATATTCTTGAGGTTGTGGGTGCGCGCCCCGCGAATGCTGATGCGCTGGGCCGCCAGCACGCTGGCGAGGTACTTGCTGTCGTTAAGTGAGTTCACTGGAATGGGGGCGCCGCAAAACCTTCCATCATAGACCGAAGCCCCGTTTCAAGCACAATAGGCGGGTTGCAAACCGGCCAGAGCGGCCGGCCTGGCGGCTTCAACACCCGGCTTCAGTCTGGCCCGTGCGCCGATAATTTCGCTGAAATCATTTTTTAGACCTCCTACCCGTGTCTTCTGCCGCCCCTTCATTTCCCATGACCGCCACCGAGCGGCGCGCCAGCGTGTCGCTCGCATCGATTTTTGCGCTGCGCATGCTGGGGCTGTTCCTGGTGCTGCCCGTGTTTGCGCTGGAAGCGGCCCGGTTCCCGGGTGGCGATGACCCGGCCCGCGTCGGCCTGGCCATGGGGGTGTACGGCCTGACCCAGGCCTTGCTGCAAATCCCGTTTGGCATCGCCTCCGACCATTGGGGCCGCAAGCGCGTGATGCTGGCCGGGCTGCTGGTGTTCGCGCTGGGCAGCTTTTTGGCGGCCTGGGCGCCTGACCTGAACTGGCTGACGGCGGGCCGGTCGCTGCAGGGCGCGGGCGCCATTTCAGCCGCCATCACGGCGCTGCTGGCCGACTGCACCCGCGACCAGGTGCGCACCAAGGCCATGGCGCTGGTCGGTGTCAGCATTGCGCTGATGTTTGCGTTGTCGCTGGTGGCCGGGCCGTTGCTGGCCGGCAGCATCGGGCTGCACGGCATTTTTGCGCTGACCGGCGCCCTGGCGCTGGCCGGCATGGCGGTGGTGCGCTGGTGGGTGCCGGCCGAGCCGCCGCGCCATGCTGCGCCGCCACGCGGCGGCATGCGGGCGGTACTGAAGGACCCGGGCCTGCTGCGGCTGGACTTTGGGGTGTTTGTGCTGCACGCGGTGCAGCTGGCCATGTGGATGGCCATTCCCGGGCTGCTGGTCGCTGCCGGGCTGGACAAGGCGCTGCACTGGCAGGTCTATCTGCCAGCCGTGGTGGGCTCCTTTCTGGTGATGGGCCTGACGCTGTTTCCGCTGGAGCGTCGGGGCCATTTGCGTGCGGCGTTTCTGGGCGCCGTGGGCCTGATTTTTCTGGTGCAGCTGGGGCTGCTGTGGGAAACCGCAACGGCGGCGCACCACCTGGGCCTGCTGGGCGGCCTGCTGTTTTTGTTTTTTTGCGGCTTCAATGTGCTGGAAGCCAGCCAGCCCAGCCTGGCCTCGCGCCTGGCGCCAGCGCATGCGCGCGGTGCGGCGCTTGGCGTCTACAACACGGCGCAGTCGCTGGGCTTTTTTGCCGGCGGCGCCGTCGGCGGCTGGATCATCAAGGCGCATGGTCCCGGGGCGCTGTTCATGGCGTGCGCGGGCCTGATGCTGCTGTGGCTGCTGGTGGCCTGGCCGATGCGGGCGCCGGGCGGGCGTGAACCCGCGCCGGTCGGCCAGCCAGTTAAACTTTAAAGTTCAGTTCAGATTAGGAGAACATGTCATGGCATCCGTCAACAAAGTCATCATCGTCGGCAATTTGGGGAAAGACCCCGAAATGCGCAGCTTTCCCAGTGGCGACCAGGTCGCCAACGTCACCATCGCCACCACCGACAAGTGGAAGGACAAGCAGTCCGGCGAAATGAAGGAAGCCACCGAATGGCACCGCGTGGTGTTCAACGGCCGCCTGGCCGAAATCGTCGGCCAGTACCTGCGCAAGGGCTCGCAGGTTTATGTGGAAGGCAGCCTGCGCACCCGAAAATGGACCGACCAGAGCGGCGTCGAAAAATACACGACTGAAATCCGCGCCGACCAGATGCAGATGCTGGGCAGCCGCCAGGGCATGGGCGGCCCCGGCGCCGGCGGCCATGACGAGGGCGGTGGCTACGAGCCGCGCCAGTCGGCCCCCCCGGCCCGTGCCCCGGCACCCGCACCCCGGCAGGCCGCGCCTGCGCCGTCCAAGGCCGCCAGCGGCTTTGACGACATGGATGACGATATTCCGTTCTAAAACATGCAAGGCCCCGAAACCGGGTGCCTGTCGTGAATGCTATCAAAGTAATAGCTACTTATGCCCGTTGCGTATGGGCCTTAAGTCTATTTTGCTGTAATTTTCCTGTCAATTGCCCTGCTCCCAGGCCGGGCGGCCCAGCGGCGCTTGTGCCGCGCCATTCAAAACCCAAGCCACGATGATTAGTTTCCGACCTTCCCGCCTTTGTCTTTTGCGCCCCCTGTCCGGCGCGGCCCTGCTGGCGCTGGGCTTGTCCGTGATCACGCCCGCCAGTGCCAACGGCTCGGCCGAGCCGCTCACGGTGCTGACCGAGCCGGGCAGTGCGGGCCTGGGCTTTGCCATGCGGGCCGAAGCCTCGCCCTACCGGGACGCGGGCACCCGCTACGACCTGCTGCCGCTGTACCTGTACGAAGGCGACCGGGTTTTTCTGCATGCCAACCGGGCCGGCGTCAAGCTGCTGAACGGCAATGGGCCCCGGCTGGACCTGTTCGTCGAGCAGCGGCTGGAAGGCTTTCCGATCGACAAGCTGCCCGCCAGCCTGGACGGCATGGCGACACGCCGCACCGGCACCGACCTGGGGCTGTCCTTGCGCTACAGCCAGCCCTGGGGCAACCTGCAGGCCGAGTGGCTGCGCGATGCCGGCAATGCCTCCGGCGGCAGCGAAGTCCGCCTGGGCTACAGCTACGACTGGAAATCCGGCCCCTGGACGCTGCGCCCCAGCCTGAGCGTGTCCCTGCGCGACGCCAAGCTCAACAACTATTACTACGGTGTGCAAGCCGGCGAAGCGGCGCCCGGCCGCCCGGCCTACACGCCCGGCGCGGGTGTCAACACCACGGCGGGACTCTACGGTTCCTACGACTTGTCGCAGCGCCTGCGCCTGCTCGCGGGCGTGTCGGCCACGGTGCTGGGCAGCCCGGTTAAAAACAGTCCCATCGTGCAGCAGCGGGTGCTGCCTGCCGTGTATGTGGGCGCCGTCTACGACTTTGGCGGCCACGAGCGCGCCTGGGCCCAGACCAGCTCGCCCACCTACTTCAAGCTGCTGTACGGCAAAGCCACCGACGACGGCTGCCACATGGTGAAAATCATCACGGCGCAGTGCCTGTCAACGGCCAGCGTCAACCCGACCAGCATCAGCGGCGTGCAGATCGGCAGGCCTTATATCCAGAACTTCAACGGCTGGCCGGTCGATGTCGTCGGTTATGCGGGCCTGACGCACCATGACGACCGCGGACTGCAGCGCAACGGCCTGCAGCTGGACTTGTTCATGAAAGCGTATTACTCCGGCTTTCCGTGGAGCGCCCGGGTCAAGACGCGGCTGGGCCTGGGGGTTGGCGTGTCGCTGGCGCAGCGGGTTCCGTACATTGAAGCGAGCAGCCAGGCGGCCAATGGGGAATCGACGTCGCGGCTGCTGCACCACTTTGACCCGACGCTGGACGTGAGCCTGGGCGACCTGATCGGTTCGCGGGCGCTGAAAGAAACCTATATCGGTTTTGGCGTGTCGCACCGCTCCGGCATTTTTGGCTGGTCGCGCCTGCTGGGCGGCGTCAGCGGCGGCTCCAACTACATCTACACCTACGTCGAGACTGCGCTCTAAGGCGCTGGCCGGGCGCTGCAAGCGCTATGCTTTAAATAGCTTCTTGCGCCCGGTTTGATCGGGCTAGAGCCCGATTTTATGTCTGTCCCGGCAGGTTGCGCACGTTGCTGCTGTGAATCACGCCGCCGCCCAGGCAGACCTCGCCCTGGTACAGCACGGCAGACTGCCCGGGCGTCACGGCCCACTGGGGCGCTGCAAACACCAGTTCGCAGTCGGTGGCGGTGGCGCTGGCGCTGCGCACCTCGCAGGCCGCATCCTGCTGCCGGTAGCGGCTTTTGGCGGCCATCGGGCCCGGCGCGGGCGGCGAGCCCGCCACCCAGCTGCAGTTTTGCGCGCTGAGCTGGGTGGACTGCAGCCACGGGTGCTCGTGGCCCTGCACCACCCACAGCGTGTTGGTCTCCAGGTCCTTGCGGGCGACAAACCACGGCTCGTGCTCGCCCACGCCGCGCTGGCCGCGCGCCTGCGCGGCCTTGAGGTCGGCGCCCCGGGCCTTCACGCCGCCAATGCCCAGGCCCTGGCGCTGGCCCAGCGTGTAAAAGCTCAGGCCCACATGCTCGCCCAGAATCCGGCCCTGGTCGTTCCTGATCGGCCCCGGCGCCTTGGCGATGTAGCGGTTCAAAAACTCGCGGAACGGCCGCTCGCCAATGAAGCAGATGCCGGTCGAGTCCTTTTTCCTGGCATTCGGCAGGCCGATCTCGTCGGCAATGCGGCGCACTTCGGTCTTGTGCAACTCGCCCACCGGAAACAGCGTTTTGGACAGCTGCGCCTGGTTCAACCGGTGCAAAAAGTAGCTCTGGTCCTTGGCCGGGTCCAGGCCCTTGAGCAGCTCAAACAGGCCGGTGGTGTCGCTCTGCCGCACCCGGGCGTAGTGGCCGGTGGCGATTTTCTCGGCGCCCAGGCGCATCGCGTGGTCCAGGAAGGCCTTGAACTTGATTTCGGCGTTGCACAAAATGTCGGGGTTGGGCGTGCGGCCGGCCTGGTATTCGCGCAGGAACTCGGCGAAGACGCGGTCCTTGTAGTCGGCGGCGAAGTTGACATGCTCGATCTCTATGCCAATCACGTCGGCCACGGCGGCGGCATCGACAAAATCAATATTGGAAGAGCAAAATTCGCTGTCGTCGTCATCTTCCCAGTTTTTCATGAAGATGCCGATGACCTCGTGGCCCTGCTGCTTGAGCAGGTGCGCCGTTACGGCCGAGTCCACGCCGCCGCTCAATCCCACCACCACCCGTTGCTTGCTGTGTTGCTTGTCCATAGGTGTGCGATTATCCCCGGCATGACCAGTTTGCGTTTTTGACGGCCCGCCATGGAACTTCGGCAACTCCGGTATTTCGTTCGTATCGTCGAGCTCGGCAGCATGAGCCGCGCCGCGCTGGACCTCGATCTGGTCCAGTCGGCCCTGAGCCAGCAAATCAGCCGGCTCGAAAGCGAACTTTCAACCCGGCTGTTGCAGCGCAGCAGCAAAGGCGTAGTGCCGACCGAGGCCGGCCTGGCGTTTTTCCGGGAAGCGCAGCTGACCCTGCGCCATGCCGAGCAAGCCGTGCGCGCCGCCCAGCAGTCGCGCCTGAGCGGCACGGTCAGCGTCGGGCTGGCGTCCACCACCGCCGTGGTGCTGGGCGTGCCGCTGATGCAGGCCATGCGCGCGCGCTACCCCGATGTGCGGCTGCACCTGGTCGAAAGCATGTCGGGCCACCTGACCAGCATGCTCAATGCGCGCCAGCTCGACCTGGCGGTGCTGTTTGACACCGGCGTCGCCCGGCGCTGGAGCGTGATGCCGCTGCTGGAGGAAAAGCTGTACCTGATGAGCCCGCGCACCGCAGGTGAACCCAGCCTGCCGGCTGCAACCCGCATGGCGCAACTCGACGGTGTGCCGCTGATCCTGCCGACCGGCGCGCACGGCCTGCGCAGCACGCTGGACGCGGCGTTTGCCCGGGCCGACATCAAACCCCGGCTGGTGGCCGAAGTGGACTCGCTGACCATGCTGATGGATGCCGTCTGCGCGGGGCTGGGCTGCACGGTCCAGCCCTGGGCCGCGCTGGGGCGGGTGCACAAGGCCGCGCAGTGCCTGCAGTGGGCCGAAATCACGGATGCCCAGGTGCACCGCAGCAACGCCCTGTGCAGCCTGTCGGACGACGAGCTGTCGCCCGCCGCACTGGCCACGCGCGTGGTGCTGGCCGACTGCGCCCGCGCGCTGGTCCGCTCCGGCGCCTGGGAAGGCACGCGGCTGGCCCATCACGATTTGTGATGGCCCTATCGTGATCCGGGGCTGACCAAAGACCCGCATGGCCCCTACAGTCGGCAGCTTCCTGTAAATGGTGAGGCGGTTATGACTGTGGATGTATTGGTGATTGGCGGCGGCAACGCGGCGCTATGCGCGGCGCTGATGGCGCGCGAGGCCGGCGCCAGCGTGCTGCTGCTCGAAGCCGCGCCGCGCGAATGGCGCGGCGGCAACTCGGGGCACACGCGCAACCTGCGCTGCATGCACGATGCGCCGCAGGATGTGCTGACCGACGCCTACCCCGAAGAAGAATTCTGGCAGGACCTGCTGAAAGTCACCGGCGGCCAGACCGACGAGGCACTGGCGCGCCTGACCATCCGGGCGTCCAGCCATTGCCGCGACTGGATGCGCCGCCACGGCGTGCATTTCCAGCCCTCGCTGTCAGGCACGCTGCACCTGAGCCGTACCAACGCTTTTTTCATGGGCGGCGGCAAAGCGCTGGTCAATGCCTACTACCGCAGTGCCGAACAACTCGGCGTGCAGATTCGCTACAACGCGCCGGTCGACCGGCTGGAACTCACGGACGGCCAGTTTGTCGCCGCTTATGTTGGCGACGAGCGCATCACCGCCAAAACCTGTGTGCTGGCCGCCGGCGGCTTTGAGTCCAACCGCGAATGGCTGCGCGAAGCCTGGGGCCAGAACGCGCGTGGCGAATGGCCGTCAGACAACTTTGCCATTCGCGGCACCCGCTTCAACCAGGGCGTGCTGCTCAAGCAGCTGATGGAATCCGGGGCCGACATGATTGGCGACCCCACGCAGGCGCACATGGTGGCCATTGACGCCCGGGCGCCGCTGTACGACGGCGGCATCTGCACCCGCATCGACTGCGTGTCGCTGGGCGTGGTGGTGAACCGCGAGGGCCGGCGTTTCTACGACGAAGGCGAAGACTTCTGGCCCAAGCGCTATGCCATCTGGGGCCGCCTGGTGGCGCAGCAGCCGGGGCAGGTGGGTTACTCGATCATCGACGCCAAGGCCGCTGGCCGCTTCATGCCGCCCGTGTTTCCTGGCACCCGGGCCGACACCCTGCCGGAACTGGCGCAAAAGCTCGGGCTTGATGTGCCCACCTTCATGCAGACCCTGAACGACTACAACGCCGCGTGCCGGGTCGGCACGTTTGACCACACGGTGCTGGACGACTGCCACACCGAGCAGCTGCTGCCAGCCAAGACGCACTGGGCCCGGCCCGTGGACAAAGGCCCGTTTTACGGCTACGCCCTCAAGCCCGGCGTGACTTTCACCTACCTGGGTCTCAAGACCGACGAAACCACGGCCGTCCGCTTTGGCGGCGTGGCCAGCAGCAACTTGTTCGTGGCCGGTGAAATGATGGCCGGCAATGTGCTGGGCAAGGGGTATACCGCCGGTGTCGGCATGTCGATTGGTACGGCTTTTGGCCGTATAGCCGGCGTTCAGTCTGCGCAGGCAGCCATGAAATCAGGAGTTCATCATGCAGCAGCTTGAAGCCCTGGCGCGGGACGCCGTGGCGCTGGCCAACGGAAACGTGGCGGCGGGCCTGGCGCTGAGCGCGCCCGAAGCCGAAGTGGCGCGCCAGATGCAGATCTGCAACGCCTGCCGCTACTGCGAAGGCTTTTGCGCGGTGTTTCCGGCCATGACGCGCCGGCTCGAATTTGGCAAGGCCGACATTCACTTTCTGGCCAACCTGTGCCACAACTGCGGCGCCTGCCTGCACGCCTGCCAGTACGCGCCACCGCACGAGTTCGCCGTCAATGTGCCCCAAAGCATGGCCCAAGTCCGGGCCCAGACCTATGTGGACTACGCCTGGCCGCCGGCGCTGGGCCAGCTCTACCAGCGCAATGGCCTCACCTTGTCGCTGGCGCTCGCCGCCGGGCTGGCGATCTTTTTGCTGCTGGCGCTGGCGCTCAACGGCACGCTGTGGGGCGGCGACCTGCAGGGCAACTTCTACAAGCTGTTCCCGCACAACCTGCTGGTCGGCATGTTTGCCCCGGTGTTCTTGTGGGCGGTGCTGGCCCTGGGCCTGGGTGTGCGGCGCTTCTGGCGCGACGTGACGCCGGCCACCTCGGGCCTGCCGGTGAGTTCGCCGGCCGCCGCCGAGGCCACGGGTGACGTGCTGCGGCTGAAGTACCTCGATGGTGGCCATGGCGACGGCTGCCACAACGAAGACGACGCCTACACCCTGTCGCGCCAGCGCGCCCACCACCTGACCTTCTA
>NZ_JADMJK010000010.1 GCF_018780625.1 Polaromonas sp.
TGTACTTCCAGGTGGGCCTGATCACCATCATTGGCCTGTCGGCGAAGAACGCCATTTTGATCATCGAGTTTGCCAAAGACCTGCAGGCGCAGGGCAAGGGCGTGATCGAGTCGGCGCTGACGGCTGCACACCTGCGGTTTCGGCCCATCGTCATGACTTCGTTTGCCTTCATGCTGGGCGTGCTGCCGCTGGCGATTGCCACCGGTGCGAGTTCGGCCAGCCAGCGCGCCATCGGCACCGGCGTGATCGGCGGCATGATCACCGGCACGGCGCTGGCCGTGCTGTTTGTGCCGGTTTTCTTTGTCGTGGTGCGCGGCTTTTTCAAGGGCAGTGCGCGGCAGCAACAAGTTTATGCAGAGCATGCCAAAGCGGCCGGTGTGCATGGCGAACAAGTTATTGAAGGCAAGACGCATGACTAAGACAAGACTTTCCCCACTGCTGGCCGTGAGCGCTGCGGTGCTGCTGGCCGGCTGTTCAATGATTCCCGTCCTTGAGCGCCCTGCGGCGCCCATCGCCGCCACTTACCCGGCCTATGACGGCACGGCGACTGTCGCTGCGGGCAGCCCGGCTTCCAGCGTGGCCTGGCAGGACTTTTTTGCCGACCCTGAACTCAAGCGCCTGATTGACTTGTCGCTGACCAACAACCGTGACCTGCGGCTGGCGGTGCTCAACATCGAGCAGGCCCGGGCCCAGTACCAGATCCGCCGCGCGGACCAGCTTCCCACCGTCAACGGCGTGTTCAACGGCTCGCGCACCCCCGCCGCCAATGGCGGCAGCACCAGCCTGTACAACGTCGGGCTGGCCGTCACGGCCTACGAGCTGGACTTCTTCGGCCGCGTCAGCAGCCTCAAGGAAGCGGCGCTGGGCCAGTACCTTGCCACGCAAGAGGGCCGCAAAACCGCGCAAATCAGCCTGATCGCGGCGGTGGCCAACACCTACCTCAGCCTTTTGGCCGATGAGGAACTGCTCGATATCACGCGCCAGACGCTGGCGACGCGCGAAGACTCCATGAAGCTCAGCAAGCTGCGCTTTGACAACGGCGTGACGTCCGAGCTGGACTTTCGCCAGGCCGAATCCCTCGCTGAAGCGGCCCGGGTGGCCCATGCCCAGCAGCAACGCCAGCGCGCGCTCGACGTGAACGCCTTGACCCTGCTGGTGGGCCAACCGCTGCCGGAATGGTCGGCCGGGCTGCCCGTAGCCGCTGGCGCGCGCGCACCACTGGTGCAGGCGCATCCCATGGCCGACGTGCCGGCCGGCTTGCCGTCCGAGTTGCTGACCGCCAGGCCCGATATTCGCCAGGCCGAGCAGTTGCTGCTGGCCTCCAATGCCAACATTGGCGCCGCGCGCGCCGCGTTTTTCCCGCGCATTGCACTGACGGTGGGCGCGGGCAGTGCCAGCGGCCAGCTGTCCGGTCTGCTGAAAAATGGCTCCTGGGGCTGGACGCTGGCGCCGCAACTGGTGCTGCCGATTTTTGATGCCGGACGCAACCAGGCCGGTCTCGATTCAGCCAAGGTCGGGCGTGACATCGCCCTGGCGCAGTACGAAAAAGCGATTCAGACCGCTTTCCGTGAAGTCGCCGACGCGCTGGCTACCCGGGCCACGCTGGCCGACCAGCTGGGCGCCCAGCAGCGCCAGGCCAACGCCGAGGCAACCCGCTTCAAGCTGTCCGACCTGCGTTATCAGAACGGCATTTCAAGCTATCTGGATCTGCTCGATGCGCAGCGTTCGCTGTTCACGGCACGGCAGGCGGTGGTGCAAACCCG
>NZ_JADMJK010000057.1 GCF_018780625.1 Polaromonas sp.
TGGATGTGGATCACGATGGCCCCCACGCTCCCCACTTCGTGTGGTTCGCTGCCCCTGCGGCCCGGCGAAGCCGGTTCCGCGGCCCCAGTTGGCGAAGACGCTACCTCCTCGCTGGTCGCTTCACCGACCGATCTCGGCATGGAAGGCCTGGTGTTCTATACCACTGGCCGCATGACCAGCGAGATGGTGATCAAGTCGGCGCAGATGGGCGTGCCCGTCGTGGTGTCGCGCAGCGGCATTACGCAGATGGGGCACCAGGTCGCGCAAACGGTGGGCCTGTGCGCGATTGGCCGCGCGACCAACAAGCGTTTTGTCTGCTACAGCGGGGCGCAGCGCCTGACGCTGCAGCCGGGCCTGGTGGTTAAGCCGGATGGGGCGCTTGATGCGGCCCGGCAGCGGGTTCCCCTGGCGCTTGAGTGAGCTTGTGCCCTGTGCCGCAAGTCCTTGCGGCCTCCTGTTTACGCCTTCTGCGCTAAGGTTAGCCCCATGAACACCCTTTTCCTGAAACTTGGCTGGCGAACCCTGCTGCGCGATTTGCGCGCGGGCGAATTGCGCCTGCTGATTGTGGCCGTGACGCTGGCGGTGGCTGCGCTCACGGCGGTTGGTTTTTTTGCGGACCGGCTCAAGGGCGGCTTGCAGCGCGACGCCCAGCAACTGCTGGGGGGCGATGCCGTGCTGCGCAGCGATGGCCAGACCCCGGGCGCCTTTGTGGCCAAGGCCCAGGCGCTGGGTCTGAAAGCGGTCACGACCGTGACCTTTCCCACCATGGGCCGCGCGCCCGATGAAAACGGCGGCGCCAGCAAGCTGGTGGCTTTCAAGGGCGTGCCCGACGGCTATCCGCTGCGCGGCAACATGAAAGTGGCCGACAGCCTGGACGGCGCAGGCCAGATGACGCGCGACATTCCGGCGCCGGGAACGGCATGGGCCGATGCGTCGCTGCTCGATGCGCTGGGCCTGAAGCTGGGCCAGACCCTGCTGATGGGCGAGGGCCGTTTCACGCTCACCCGCGTCATCGTGCAGGAGCCCGACCGGGGCGCGGGCTTCATCAGCTTTTCGCCGCGCGTGATGGTCAACCAGCTTGACGTGGCCGGCACCGGCCTGATCCAGCCCGCCAGCCGCACCAACTACCGTTTTGCCGTGGCCGGCGACGCCGCAGCGGTCAAGGCCTATGTGAAGTGGGCCACTGACGAGATCAAAAAGCCGGGCGCCGAATCCGGCATTCGGGGCGTGCGGCTGGAGTCGCTGGAAAGCGGCAGCCCCGAGATGCAGCAGACGCTGCAGCGCGCCGAAAAATTCCTCAACCTGGTGGCGCTGCTGGCGGCGCTGCTCAGCGCCGTGGCGGTAGCCATTGTGGCGCGCAGCTTTGCCGCCAAACACCTGGACGACTGCGCCATGCTGCGCGTGCTGGGCCAGCCGCAACGCACGATTGCGCTGGCCTATGCGTTTGAGTTTGTGGTCGCGGGCCTGTTTGCCAGCGCGCTGGGCGTGGCGCTGGGCTTTGCCGTGCATTACGGCTTTGTGCTGCTGCTCGCCGGGCTGGTTGAAACCGCGCTGCCGGCGGCCACGCTGTGGCCCGTGGCGTTTGGCATGGGCATGGGCCTGACGCTGCTGCTGGCCTTTGGCCTGCCGCCGGTGCTGCAGCTGGCGCAGGTGCCGCCGCTGCGCGTGATTCGCCGCGATGTCGGCAACCTCAAACCAGCGTCGCTGGCCGTGCTGGGGCTGGGCATGCTGGGCTTTGCCGCCTTGCTGGTGGCTGCCAG
>NZ_JADMJK010000229.1 GCF_018780625.1 Polaromonas sp.
AGATGGCGGCCAAGGCCGGAGCCATTGACATGGACAAGGCCGAAAAGGACATCAAGCGCAAGGAAGGCATCATCCAGAGCATGACGCCGCTGGAGCGCCGCAAGCCCGAACTGATCAAGGCCACCCGCAAACGGCGCATCGCGGCCGGCTCAGGCGTGCACGTTCAGGAAGTCAACCGCCTGCTCAAGGAGTTTGAGCAAATGCAGGACATGATGAAGAAGATGAAGGGCAGCGGCATGATGAAGATGATGAAACGCATGGGCGGCATGAAGGGCATGCCGAAGTTTTGACGCCAATTTTTCAAGAAAAAAGGCTGTAACCCAAGCAATACGGGCGCAAGAGGCTATCGTTTAGATAGCTGCTTGCGCCCGTAGGTATTTCCGGGCTGCTTGCCGTTCAGGCCGCTTTGAGTCTCGGCTTTGTCAACTGGCTCGCATGCAACCAGGCGCGGCGCAGCACGGCCGGCGACCGGGTTTCCTCCGGAATCAAGAGGTAGTTCTGCGCCCGCATCGCCATGCCCACGCCGACCTTGCTGGTCAGCACCGTCATCGGAATCGACAGCAGCAGCGGCAAGCCGACGGGCAGCAGCCAGACCAGCGCGCTCGCGTCGATGATTGCAACGCCGGCGGCCAGCAGCACGATCACACCGCTCATGGGTGCGAGTTGTGCCAGCGCATGGCGCCATGGCACGGCGGCCGCTTCGCGCGGGGGCGATTTCCATTCCAGCTTCAGGCCAGTCATCGCAATCACGACAAACAAGGTGTGCGCCAGCATGCGGATGGGCGCCTGCAGCAGGGCGATCAGGGTTTCCAGCAGCGCGCTGCGCAGCAGGCTGGCGGTGCCGCCATAAGCCTGTTGCTGACGATTGATCAGCACGGCGGCCAGGCCCAGAATGCGCGGCAAAAACAGCATGCTCAGCGTCCAGGCCCAGAGCGACAGCAACTCGCCGGGCAGCACGTCCCAGTTGCTCACCATGGGGGAGCCCGACAGCCACAGCGCTGTGCCCATCGTCATGAAGCACAGCCACAGCGGCGCCGACAGGTAAGCCATGGCGCCGGTGGCAAACATCGAGCGATGCACCGGATGAATGCCGGGCTCGGCGATCAGGCGCGAGTTTTGCAGGTTGCCCTGGCACCAGCGGCGGTCGCGCTGAAGCTCGGCCAGCAAATCGGGCGGCTGCTGCTCGTAGCTGCCCACGAGGTCAGCCACCAGCCAGACATGGAAACCGGCGCGGCGCATCAAGGCGGCTTCAACAAAATCGTGCGACATGATGCTGCCGGCCATGCCGCCCGTGCCTTCAATGCGCGCCAGCGCGCAGTGCTGCATGAAGGGGGCTATGCGGATGATGGCGTTGTGGCCCCAGTAGTGGGACTCGCCCATCTGCCAGAACTGCATGCCCAGCGTGAACAGGCGGCCCGTCACGCGCGAGCCGAACTGCTGCGCGCGCGCATGCAGCGTCACATGGCCAATGGCCTGGGTGGCGGTCTGGATGATGCCGGCGGTCGGGTTGGCTTCCATCAGCTTGACCATGGAGACCAGGCAGTCGCCGCTCATCACGCTGTCGGCGTCCAGCACCACCATGTAGCGGTAGTCCTTGCCCCAGCGGCGGCAGAAGTCGGCCACGTTGCCGGCCTTGCGGTCGGTGCGGCGTAAGCGCCGCCGGTAATAGACTTCAATTTGCGGCTGGTCCGGCTGGCTGGCCAGCTGGCTGCGCAGGTCTTCCCAGGCGGCGCGCTCGGCCTTGACGATCGCCGGGTCGTTGCTGTCGGACAGCACGAACACGTCGAAAGCCTGCACATGGCCGCTCAGGGCCACCGACTCGCAGGTGGCGCGCAGGCCGGCGAAAACGGTGCGCACATCTTCATTGCAGATGGGCATGATGATGGCGGTGCGCGTGGCCGTGTCCAGCGGGTGGTGCTGGACCTTCCTGGCTGACAGGGTGTGGGCGTCGCCGAACAGGGTGACGTAAAAGCCCATCATGGCGGTCATGAAACCGGTGACCACCCAGGCCGATAACAGGGCAAATAAAGCCAGCTGGCCGTACTGCAGAAAGGCGTTGTCATAAATCGGCTGCATGTCGGCAAACAGCGACGTCGCCAGCACGGTGCTGACGAGGGTCAGCAGCATGAACACGGTACGGCGGCGCTTTGCGGCGTGCTGCCAGGGCTCCTGTGCTTCGGCAGGCACGCGCTGGCGCATGGCCGAGCCGGTCAGCTTGAGCAGCGGCAGCAGCGCGGCCGTGCCCAGGCTGTTCCAGAAACCGCGCCACGGACGCGGCGCCATGGAGCCGCGATGCACCGGCGGTGCGGTGACCGCATTGGGATGACGTTCTTCGCGCAGCAGGCTGCGCCGATTCAGTTGGTGATCAGGTTGGTCCATGTTTCGCTCAGGGTTTGGTTGTTGTGTTGGAGAAAGGCGCGCAGTTCAATTGGCTGGGCCGGCTCGGCGGTCTTGAGGCGCTCGAGCCGCAAGGTCATGCGCCAGGCGCCGGTGGCCGGATTGCGATAAGCCAGGCTTTCGAGCACGCGGGCGTTGGCGCCAGCGGTGGTGATGGCTTCGACCTTGGCGCCTTCCGGCAGGGCGTCCAGGGCCGGGCCGGCAAAGTCAATGACAAACTGGATCTGCTGGCCCAGCGCATCGGCGCCGAGCTTGCTGTAGCCGGTGCCGCGGCGCGACTGCGTGACCCAGCCGTTGGGCGGCAACTGCTGGTTCTTGCCCTGCCAGGCGATCTGGTAGGCCAGGTCGATTGATTGGCCGGGGGGCGGCAGTTTTTCAGGCACCCAGTAAGCGGCCACGTTGTCGTGGGTTTCGTCAGGCGTGGCGAACTGCAGCAGCTCGACGCGGCCGGCGCCAAAGCCCTTGATCGGCGTGACCCAGGCGCTGGGCCGCTTTTCATAGCGCGCTTCGGTGTCTTCGTAGTTCGAAAAAGCCCGGTCGCGCTGCATCAGGCCAAAGCCCTTGAGGCTCTTCATCTTGAACGAGGTGACCAGCGGCGAGGCCGGGTTTTGCAGCGGACGCCAGAGCCATTCGCCCCCCCCTTTGCCGTCATCGGTGGCGATCATCAGGCCGTCCGAGTCATGCACTTCAGGCCGGAAGTCGCCAGGCCGGGGCTGGTTTTCGCCAAAGAAAAACATGCTGGTCAGCGGTGCCAGGCCCAGTGTGGTCACCGGCTTGTCGGTCGGCCGCATGAAGATGCGGGCCTGCACGTCGGTGACGGTCTGCTCGCCCGGCTTGACGCTAAAGCGGTAAGCACCCGTCATGCGCTCCGAATCCATCAAGGCAAAGATGGTCAGCGGGCCGCCCTCGGCGCCTGGCTTTTCCAGCCAGAAGTCGGTGAAGCGCGGGAACTCTTCCTTGGCCGGACCGGCCGTGTCCACCGCCAGGCCACGCGCCGACAGCCCGTACAACTGGCCGGAACCCAGCGCCCGGAAATAGCTGGCGCCCGAGAAAACGATCAGCTCGTCCTTGTAGGTCGGCGAGTTGAGGTGGCTGAAAGCGCGCACACCGCCGTAGCCCAGGTCGCCCCAGTTTTTTGGCGACAGCTTGTTCTTGCCAAAGTTGAATTGCGCCGGGTCATAGGGCACGCGCCTGGCGCCGGCCGAGGTGATCTCATGCACCCGGACCGAGTCGCCCTGGCGGCCAACGTGGAAGAAATTCGCCTCGAAGGGGAGCTTGTCGGCGCGCCACAGCGTGCTGTCCGGTTTGAAGCGTATGTCGCGGTAGGCGTCGTAGTCCAGGGTGGCCAGCTCGGCCGGTACGGCGTGCGAGGCTTGCTTGAAGGGGGTTTTGGCGCGCTGGCTGGCGAGGGTGGCGACATCCTCCAGGCTCCAGGCGTGGGCCAGGGGGGCGCTCAGTGCCAGTGCGCCGGCACAGGCCAGGGCGGCGAAACGCGCGCGCGGGGCGACTCCGCCGAGGCGTTGGGAAACATGAAAAAAGGCTTGCATGCCATCACTAGGGCAAACCCTGTGCCAGCTTGAAAAAACCTTTTTAAATCAACAGCTTGGAAGTCCTGTAAAAATTTTCACGGCAGAAGTGGCCGAGGAATGGGGAAAAAGCCGGCTTTTTGTCGCCAGCCAGCGACAACATTCTTGTCTCGTTTAAAAAATCTTTTTAAATCAAGGGCTTGGCTTGTCGCCAAAAAGCGACTCAGTCGGTCGAGGGGATGGTGCCGTCGGCCTTGAAGTGGCCGGGCGTGAGGCCGTGCTTTTGCATCAGGCGGTAAAACTCGGTGCGGTTGCGGTCGGCCAGCCGGGCTGCGTCAGCCACGTTGCCGTCGGTCAGCTTGAGCAGTCCGACCAGGTAGTCGCGCTCAAAACGCTGTTTGGCCTCGGTAAAGGTCAGCACCTGCACGCTGGGCGAGCGCAGGGCGCGCTGCACCAGCGCCAGCGGCACCAGCGGCGTGGTCGACAGCGCGCAGACCTGCTCCACCACGTTGTAGAGTTGTCGCACATTGCCCGGCCAGGCGGCGGTGGTCAAGGCCTTGAGCGCTTCCGGCGCAAAGCCGCTCAGGCGCTTGTTGTACTTGGCGGCCAGCGTGACCAGGAAATGATTGGCCAGCAGGGGAATGTCCTCGCGGCGTTCCGACAGCGGGGGCAGCGTCAAGGTCACGACATTGAGACGGTAATAAAGGTCGGCCCGGAATTCGCCCGCTTCCATGGCCGCTTCCAGGTCGCGGTGCGTGGCCGAGAGGATGCGCACATCCACCGGAATCGACTGGCTGGCGCCCACCGGCCGGACTTCGTGCTCCTGCAGCACGCGCAGCAGCTTGACCTGCAGCGCGGGCGGCATGTCCCCGATCTCGTCGAGCAGCAGCGTGCCGCCGTCGGCCGCCTGAAACAGACCTTTGTGGCTGCTCACCGCGTCGGTGAAGGCGCCCTTGACATGGCCGAACAGTTCGGATTCGAGCAGTGCCTCGGGAATGGCGCCGCAGTTCACCGCAATAAAGGGCTTGCTGGCGCGGGCGCTGGCCCGGTGAATCGCCTGGGCCAGCAGTTCCTTGCCCGTGCCGCTTTCGCCGCGCAGCAGCACGCTGGCGTCCGAGTGCGCCACCATGCGCGCTTCGGCCAGCGTTTCGGCCATGCGGCTGGAGCGGCTGATGATGTGCGTTTGCCAGGCCTCCGGGCTGCCCCGCTGGGCCGAATGGACGGGCGCGCTCAGTTGCAGCGCCTGCGCAATCTTCTCCAGCAAGCCTTTGCCGTCAAAGGGCTTGGTCAAATAGGTGAATACCCCGCGTTCGGTCGCCTCGACGGCGTCGGGAATGGTGCCGTGCGCCGTCAGCAAAATAACCGGCAGCGAAGGGTGTTGCGCCCGAATGTCGTCAAACAGCGCCAGGCCATCCTTGCCAGGCAACTGCACATCGCTCAGCACCAGTTGCGGCCGCTCCAGCTGGAGCTGGGTCAGCGCGGCTTCGGCCGAGGTGACCGCCGTGACGCGGTAGCCCGCCGCCGTGAGCCGCATGGTGAGCAGGCGCAGCATGTCGGCATCGTCATCCACGACCAGCAGATGGGCTGGCGAAACGGAGGCGGTCATGGTCCGGGCCTGACGCGCCGTGCCGGCGGCAGCGGCGCAGCAGGGCGGCTGGTCAGGCTGCGCTCAATCGCCTTGAGCGCCTCCAGCCGTTCGTTGCTCTGGTCCAGCTTGCGCTGCAGTTCGCGCACTTGCTGGGTTTGCTTTTCAAGTTGTTCTTCGAGCCGGCGCTGCTCGCCATAACGCGCGGCCAGCAGGCGGGCCAGCGCATGCAGGGGCTGCGCCTCGGGATTGCCGAGCACCCGGGCCAGCAGTTCCTGGGCGCGAATCAGTTCTGGCAGCTGGCGCAACTGGCCCAGCGCGAGCGCCAGCTGAAGCTGCGCAGCAGGGGTCATCGCCTCGCCCAGGCGCGCCACCTCCGCGCCCAGCGCTGCAGGCGGCATCAGTCGTACCCGGTCCGCATAGGCCAGCATGCCTGGCCCGGCGTCGGGTGCAATGGGTGCAATGGGCGCCGCTGCCTCGTGCGCGTTGACGTCGGCGCCATGGCTTGCGGGGCTGCTGCAGGCGGCCAGCACGACCAGGGCCCCAGACGCCAGCAGGCATCGGACGGTACGTCGCAAGAAAAATTCAGTTTTTATAAACATGGGGAAGCTCTATCCTGAAGTGTGCACCTGGTTGGTCCGGTAGCAGCACGATGCGCCCGCCATGCGCGGCAATGTATTCATGCACGATGGACAGCCCGATGCCGCTGCCGCGCACGCCGTCGGCGGGCTGGCGTTCGCCCCGGTAAAAGGGCTCGAAAATCCGGTCGCGGTCCGCCGTCGCCACGCCGCTGCCCTGGTCGTGAATGTCGATGCGTGCCAGGCCAGGCAACCGGCTCAGCTCCAGCCGTATCAGCCCCTTGAGCGGCGAGTAGCGGATGGCGTTGGACAGCAGGTTGGCCAGCGCGGTGCCGATTTTTTCCGGGTCCACTTCCATCCGCAGCGGCTCGCCGACGACGCTGACCGACAGCTCTTTTGCCCGCCACTGCAGCCGCTGTGCGTCGACCTGTTCTTCCATGAGCTGCAGCAGGTCAACCGTTTGGCGGTGCAGCTGGCGCGCCTCAAAGGCGGCGGTGTTAAAGCGCAGCAGGTCTTCAATCTGGCCTTGCAGCACGCCGGTGTTGTGTCTGAGGATTTGCGCAATTTCGCGCTGGTCGGCGCTCAAGGGGCCGGCCACGCCGTCTTCCAGCAGCGACACGCCTTCGCGCAGCGACGCCAGCGGAGTTTTGAGTTCATGCGAGATGTGGCGCAGAAAGCGCGACTTGTCGGCGTCCAGCTCGGCCAGCCGCAGTCGCAGCCAGTTGAGCCGCTGCCCGACCAGCGCCAGGTCGGCCGGTCCCTTGATCGCAATCGCCTGGTCGAGCCGGTTTTCACCCAGGCCGACAATCGCATTTTCCAGGCGTTTCAGGGGCCGCGTAAACCAGATGCCGAAGGCCAGCGCCATGGCCACCGCCAGCACGATGGCTGCTGTGACCTGCTGCGCCAGGTGCTGGCGGCTGGTTTCAAGCTTGCCGTCCAATGCCCTGTTGCGCTGCAGTATGGCTTGCTGCACCTGCACCGCGATGGCGGCATGGATGCCTTCCAGTTCGCGAAACTCCTGCGCCAGCGCGCGCTCCCGGTCCGGCGCGGTCTCGGGCGGGCCGCTCAGCAGGTCGCTCATGGCTTGCAGGTGCGCGCGCCACGGCTTTGCCCTGGCGGCAGGGATGTTTTCCCGGGCCAGCGTCGTGAGCAGTTTGGTGGCTTCATGGGCATCGTCCTTGAAGCGCTGCCGCAGGACGCGGTCATTGAGCACAACCGACTGGCGCGCGCTGCGCTCCATGGCGAGGCTGCGCTCCCGGAGCGACTGCGCTGCGCCGCTCAGTTCAAGGGCGCGGGCTGCGTTGTCACGGCTTTGCAGCGTCAGGTCTTCCAGCGTGAACAGGGCCCGAAGCGACGCGGCGCCCAGCAGGGCGGCAATCAGCAGGAAGGCAATGACCAGCAGTTGCCGGAACGAAAACCGTTGCAGCATGGGTCTGGCGTCTGAAGGCAGGGCGGCGGGCTCAGGCCGCAATCGTGTCGTCCTGCGTCAGGACTTCGCCGCGCAAGGAGCGCTGGCTGGTTTCGGTAATCAGCACATCAACCATCTGGCCGACCAGGCGCGGCTGGCCCTTGATGACGACCACCCGGTTGCATTCGGTGCGGCCCATCAATTCGGTCGGGTCCTTGCGCGCCGCGCCTTCGACCAGGATGCGCTGCACCGAACCCAGGCGGCTGGCGCTGATGGCCCGCACGCTGTCGTCCAGCACGGACTGCAGATGCTGCAGGCGCCTCAGCTTGACCTCGTGCGGCGTGTCGTCCGCCAGGTTGGCGGCGGGCGTGCCGGGGCGCGGGCTGAAGATGAAGCTGAAAGAAGTGTCGTAGCCGACGTCGTTGACCAGCTTCATCATCTTCTGGAAATCGTCCTCGGTCTCGCCCGGAAAGCCGACGATGAAGTCGCTGCTCATCGCCAGGTCGGGCCGGATGGCGCGCAGCTTCCTGATCGTGCTCTTGTATTCCATCGCGGTGTAGCCGCGCTTCATCGCCATCAGGATGCGGTCCGAGCCGTGCTGCACCGGCAGGTGCAAATGGTTGACCAGCTTGGGCAGCGTCGCGTACGCGTCGATCAGGCGCTGGGTGAATTCGTTCGGGTGGCTGGTCACGTAGCGGATGCGCTCAATGCCGGGAATCTCGGACACGTATTCAAGCAGCGTCGCAAAGTCGGCAATTTCCGCCGTGCCGCCCATGGGGCCGCGGTAGGCATTGACGTTCTGGCCCAGCAGCGTGACCTCCTTGACGCCCTGGTCGGCCAGGCCGGCGACCTCAACCAGCACGTCTTCAAAAGGCCGCGAGACTTCCTCGCCGCGCGTGTAGGGCACGACGCAGTAGCTGCAGTATTTGGAGCAGCCCTCCATGATGCTGACGAAGGCGCTCGCGCCTTCGACGCGGGCCGGCGGCAGGTGGTCGAATTTTTCAATTTCCGGAAAGCTGATGTCCACCTGCGGCTTGCCGAGACGGGCGCGGCTGGCCAGCAACTGCGGCAGGCGGTGCAGGGTTTGCGGGCCAAACACCACATCGACATAGGGCGCGCGCTGGATGATGGCCGCGCCTTCCTGGCTGGCGACGCAGCCGCCCACACCGATCAGCACGCCTTTTTCCTTCAAATGCTTGACGCGGCCCAGGTCGCTGAAGACCTTTTCCTGCGCCTTTTCGCGCACCGAGCAGGTGTTGAACAAAATCAGGTCAGCCTCGTCGATGTTTGGCGTGTTCTCGTAGCCTTCGGCCGCGTGCAGCACGTCGGACATCTTGTCCGAGTCGTACTCGTTCATCTGGCAGCCGAAGGTTTTGATGAAGACTTTTTTGGACATGATGTGCTACTTTATTAATAGCTAATTGCGCTCGTCTATAGGGCGCTAGAGGCTTGTTTTATTGAGGAAAAGCGCGATGGCGGTCGGCCGGGCAGCGGCTGCTCGCTTGTGTTTCAGGGCGTCTGGACGGAGGGGGCGGCCTCGGCATCGGTGCTGCTGCCAAAACTGAACCAGGAGGACCGGGTGTTGGGTCGCTTTTGCCGGATTTCTTCGCTGTTGAGAATCCAGACCTGGTGCACCAGGCCGGTGTTTTCGCGCAGGTAATTCACCACCAGCGTTTGCTCGACCAGCGCACCCGACATGACCAGCATGTTGTTGGCGTCGCGAATGCGCGCGCCGGGCGACAGCCTGTCGGGCTTGCTGTCCATCGAAATAATGGGCGCTGTGCGCACCACCATCTCGCCGCGAAGGGCGGCAGCGGGAAACTGCCTGACGGCGGGTTTGAATTCGGGGGTCTGGGCGCTGACGGGTGCGCTGCCAAGGCAGACGGCTGCCAGCAGCGTGAGGGTGGCAATAAAGCGGGGCGTGCAGCGGTTCATGGTGTGTGTCCAGAGGCTGTGAAGCAACAAAGCCCCAGAGGCTTGAATCGACTCTGGGGCTTGTGAAATATTTGGTGGTGATAGGTGGACTTGAACCACCGACATCAGCATTATGAATGCTGCGCT
>NZ_JADMJK010000174.1 GCF_018780625.1 Polaromonas sp.
GACGCTGCAGCGCCGCATCACCGGCAACACCCGCGTCAACACGCTGCTGGTGTCGATGGCCGAGGACAGCGACGCCAACCGCGTCAAGTCCAGCATGACCCAGCTGCTGCGCGAGCGCCGCAAGCTGGCGAGCGCCGACGAGGACAACTTCAATGTGCTGGACACCAAGCAGCTGGCCGAAACCCTGTCGGGCACCACCAAGGTGCTGACCATGCTGCTGGGCGCCGTGGCCGCCGTCAGCCTGCTGGTGGGCGGCATCGGCATCATGAACATCATGCTGGTCAGCGTGACCGAGCGCACCCGCGAAATCGGTCTGCGGCTGGCGATTGGCGCGCTGGAGCGCGAGGTACTGCTGCAGTTCCTGATCGAAGCCGTGGTGCTGGCATCGCTGGGCGGCGTCATCGGGATTGTGCTGGCCACCGGCGCGTCCGTCGGGCTGGCAGCGCTGATGGACGTGCCCTACCTGTTCAACCCGGGCGTGAACCTGCTGTCGTTTGCGTTTTCAGCCGGCATTGGCGTGCTGTTCGGCTACTTTCCGGCCCGGCGCGCGGCGCGCATGGACCCGATCGAGGCGCTGCGGCACGAGTGAGCCGACCTGCGCACGGTGGCGCTCAGGCGCTCATTTTCTTGAGCATGTGGTCAATGACCATGCCGTGCTCATGCTGCGGGCTGAACAGCACGACCTCCGCGTTCTGGCCGACCTTGACCGTGTGCCCCGGGGGCCAGTAGAACAGGTCGCCGCCATGGACCACTTCATGGTGGCCGTCTGTATAGGTGACGGTGATTTCACCCTCCAGCACGTAGCCCCAGTGCGACGACTGGCACAGGTCGCCTTCCAGCCCCTGAAGCAGCGGCGCAATGTCCGTGCCCGCACCGAGGGAAAAGTACTCGCCGCTGATCATGCCGCAGCCCTTCGCGTCGCCAAAATCCATTTTTTGCCGGGCGACGGCACCGGGCACATTAATTCTGACGGGAATGTCTTGCTTGGCGATGTGCATTTTGTGTTCCTCCGTTGAGACGGTTGAGGCCGGACAAAAGACCTGACCCGATGCAGGCCGCACGGGTATGTAGGCCGTGCAGCACAAAGCCTATTCCAATACGCCCCCGCGTGATAGTGGCCCTGCAGGCACCCTGGGCACGCGCGTTACAGTCCGTGCGCCGGCAGAAGCGGCTGAAAACTATCAAAACAATAGCTACTGAGACCGGTATGTATTGGGAAATAGCCTGATTTGATGCTGAAACCCGACTGGAAATCAGCGCCAGTTCTCTTTTTTTCAGGATTTACAATGAATGCTGCGCCACTTGCCAGACTGCAAGCTCCGACGGCCGCAGTCTGACATGGCGCGATTAAGGGAACGTCGGGGGGCATGGCGCTAACCCGGCCCGATGCGGCCTGCCCTTGACAACCGTCAAGGCCATACCACTGAACCAGTCCAAAATTCCGTGAACCTTTCCCTGTTGGCGATTGTGGAGGTGACGCATGGACGACGAAATCAGACAAAAAATCCTGGCGCTGCTGGACCAGCACCGCATCATGACGGTGGCGACGCTGCGCCCGGATGGCTGGCCGCAGGCCACGACGGTCGGCTATGTGAACGAAGGCTTGACCCTGTATTTTCTCTGCGGGCTGGACAGTCAAAAGGCAAAAAACCTGGCGCAAGACGACCGGCTCTCGCTGACCATCGACCACGACACGGCGGATCTGATGGCGATCACCGGCCTGTCGATGGCAGCGCGCGCGCATGCGGTGGT
>NZ_JADMJK010000215.1 GCF_018780625.1 Polaromonas sp.
TCGGTGGTCCAGCCGCCGCCTTCGAGCTTGACCATGTGGGCGCCGGCCTGCATCAGCACCACGGCGCTGCGCAGGGCCTGCTCTTTCGACTCGTGGTAGGTGCCAAAGGGCAGGTCGCCGATCAGCCAGGCCGTGGCGTGCGAGCGGCGCAGGCCGTTGGCCACGCACTCGGTGTGGTGGCGCATGGTTTCCAGCGTCACGCCGACGGTGCTGGTCAGGCCCTGGCAGACCATGCCGAGCGAGTCGCCGACCAGGATGCATTCCACGCCGGCTGCGTCGGCCACGGCCGCGAAGGTTGCGTCGTAGGCGGTCAGCATGGTGATTTTTTCGCCTTGCGCATGCATCTCGCGCAGGCGCGGCAGGCTCAGCGGCTTGCGCGCCGAGGGCGTGGCGGCGGGCGGCAGCGTGCCATAAGGGGTGGCCGGGGGCGAGGCAGAAACGTTCTTCGCTGGGGTCATGGTTCAGTCCAAAGTTAGCGAGAGTCTAACCAGCTTGCCCGGGCTTTTTCACCACCGTTTTAGAGGGGCCTGACCAGCCCGCTCAGCGAACATCCGGCGCCGAACGGCTCATGCCCAAGCGCTGCAGCAGGGTCACGTCGGCCTCGGTGTCGGGGTTGCCGGTGGTGAGCAGTTTGTCGCCGTAAAAAATCGAGTTGGCACCCGCGAGGAAACACAGGGCCTGCACGCCGTCCCCCATTTGCTGGCGGCCGGCCGACAGGCGCACGCGCGCCGTGGGCATGGTGATGCGGGCCACCGCAATGGTGCGCACAAATTCAAACGGATCCAGGTCCGCCTGGTTCGCCAGCGGCGTGCCTTCAACCTTCACCAGGTTGTTGATGGGGACCGATTCGGGGTAGGGCGTGAGGTTGGCCAGTTCGGCCACCAGGCCGGCGCGCTGGCGGCGGGTTTCGCCCATGCCCACAATGCCGCCGCAGCAGACTTTCACGCCGGCGCTGCGCACGCGCGCCAGCGTGTCCAGCCGGTCCTGGTAGTCGCGCGTGGTGATGATGTCGCCGTAAAAATCAGGGGCGCTGTCAAGGTTGTGGTTGTAGTAGTCGAGGCCCGCGCTTTGCAGCGTCTGCGCGTGGCCGTCTTCCAGCATGCCCAAGGTGGCGCAGGTCTCCAGGCCCAGGGCCTTGACGGTGCGCACCAGCTCGGCCACTTTTTCAATGTCGCGGTCCTTGGGCGAACGCCAGGCTGCGCCCATGCAGAAACGCGTGGCGCCGGCGGCCTGTGCACGCTGGGCGGCGGCCAGCACTTCGGCCGGTTCCATCAGCTTGCTGGCTTCCACGCCGGTGTCATAGCGGGCGGCCTGCGGGCAGTAGCCGCAGTCTTCGGCGCAGCCGCCGGTTTTCACCGACAGCAGCGTGGCGAATTCAACCCGCGTGGGGTCGAAGTTCTCGCGGTGCACCGTTTGCGCGCGGTGCATCAGTTCCGGGAACGGCAGGTTGAACAGCGCTTCGATCTCGTCAACGCTCCAGCGGCCGTGTTCCCGTGGCTGGACGGCGGGGCGGGGCGGATGGAAGGCGAGGGGTTGGGTCAAGACAGAGGACATGAACGTGGGGCTCCTGAATGAATGAAAGTGCTGAAAGGGTTCACTGGGGCACTGTCATGAATGTGATGCAGCGTGTCTGAGCGCGTCTGTTTGTTCGGTGTGCATGAGCAAACGCGCTGTGCAGGGCGACTGGGGGGGCGTCATCTTTCACGGCTGATTTTACCCAGCCCTGACGCCCACCGGATTTCTCACG
>NZ_JADMJK010000060.1 GCF_018780625.1 Polaromonas sp.
CACGCTGTAGCTGGCCATCACATCGGGGCGGTCCAGGAAGTAGGTGATGCGGCGGAAGCCTTCGGCTTCGCACTGGGTAAAAAACGAGTCCTGGCTGACATACAGGCCCATCAGCTTGGTGTTTTTGGCGGGGCAGGTGGTGGTGAAGATTTCGAGCGAGAACGCATCGGGCAGGTCGCTGAGCACCAGCTGCTGTCCTTCGAGCTTGAACGAGGTGCCTTGCCCGTTGACCAGCACGCGCGCGAGGTTGAGTTCCTCGCCATCGAGCTTGAGCGGCTGGATGGGGACGTCCGGGTTGCGGCGCAGCGTCATTTTGTTGAGCACGCGCGTCTTCACCGGGTCCAGGTCAAAACACAGGTCGACGGTGTCGATCCAGTAAGCGGGGGCACTGTAATCGGCGCGGTTGATGACCACGGCTCCCGGTCCAGTTCCGCGATCATCAATCATTTGCAGCATGGTGACTTTCCAATATTTTCTTTAAAACTCAAATAAACGGTAGAACGGGTTGAGGCGTTCTCAGTACCTGGCAGGCTATAACGTCCTGACTGTCATACCCGCGCAGGCGGGTATCCAGAGCGGTGATTCAATAAGCATTGCGCATCGTCAAGCGACTGGATTCCCGCCTGCGCGGGAATGACGAAGCGTGGTACAGCACTTAAACGCCTTGCTTGAGCGACGCTTCAATGAACTGATCCAGGTCGCCGTCCAGCACTTTCTGCGTGGCCGAGGTCTCGTAGTTGGTGCGCAGGTCCTTGATGCGGCTGTTGTCCAGCACGTAGCTGCGGATCTGGTGGCCCCAGCCCACGTCGGTCTTGTTGTCTTCGAGCTTTTGCTGCGCTTCCTGCTGCTTGCGCAACTCAAAGTCGTACAGGCGCGAGCGCAGCCGCTTCCAGGCGACGTCGCGGTTGCCGTGTTGCGAGCGGCCTTCCTGGCACTGCACCACGATGCCGGTCGGGATGTGCGTCAGGCGCACGGCCGAGTCGGTCTTGTTGATGTGCTGGCCGCCGGCGCCGCTGGCGCGGTAGGTGTCGGTGCGCACGTCGGAGGGGTTGATGTTGATCTCGATCGAGTCGTCAATCTCGGGGTAGACAAACACCGATGCAAACGAGGTGTGGCGCCCGCCGGACGAGTCAAACGGCGACTTGCGCACCAGCCGGTGCACGCCGGTTTCGGTGCGCAGCAGGCCAAAGGCGTATTCGCCTTCGATCTTGATGGTGGCGCCCTTGATGCCGGCGGTGTCGCCTGCCGATTCGTCTTCGACCGTGGTCTTGAAGCCCTTGCGCTCGGCGTACTTGAGGTACTGGCGCAGCAGCATGCTGGCCCAGTCGCAGGCTTCGGTGCCGCCGGCGCCGGCCTGGATGTCCAGGAAGCAATTGAGCGGGTCGGCCGGGTTGTTGAACATCCGGCGAAATTCCATTTTTTCGACTTCGGCGGCTATTTTGGCGGCTTCCGCTTCAATCGCCTGCATGCCGGCTTCGTCGCCGTCGCCTTTGGACATGTCGAACAGCTCGGTGTTGTCGGCCAGCTCCTCGGTCAGCCGGTCGAGCGTGAGCACCACGTCTTCGAGGGATTTCTTTTCGCGGCCGAGTTCCTGGGCGCGCTTCGGGTCATTCCAGACCTTGGGGTCTTCCAGGGCGGCGTTGACTTCGTTTAATTTACGTTCTTTGGCAGGGTAGTCAAAGATACCCCCTGAGTTCATTCACGCGGTTGCTGAGGTCCGCGAGTTGGTTGTCGATAAGGTTGATGTGTTCTGCGTCCATGAGGAATTCCTGTCTTGATCTGGGGGGTTAACCCGGGATTTTCTCATGCTCTGGCAGGCGCGCACGCAAAAAAGGCCATGCCGTGCAGGCCCCGGGGTGGCGCCGCGGTTCGGCATGGCCCGCGCTGGGGCTTAGTGCCTGGTTTGCGGCGGTGGCGTCAAAGGCAGCGTGACCGTGAAAACCGTGCCCTGGCCCGTCTGGCTGCGCACGCCAAGCGTGCCGCCGTGCGCCAGCACCAGTTGCTGGCTGACGTAAAGGCCTAAACCGCCGGAGCCCGGGTGCTGCGCGTCGTGTTCGAATTGCTCAAAGATGCGCGCCTGGTCGGCCAGCGCAATGCCCTGGCCCTGGTCGCCCACCTCGATGCGGGCGCCGCCGTCCAAAGGCGTCAGGGTGATGTCGACCGGCTGCGCGTTGCCCAAGCGCAGCGCGCGGGCCAACAGGTTGACCACCACCTGCTCGATCCGGAACTCGTCCCACTGGCCAGTTACCGGCTGGCCTGCCTGCAGCCTGACGGTGCTGCCGGCGGCCGTCGCCTGCTGGTGCAACTGGTCCACGACACGGGCCAGCAGGGCGCCGAGCTCGACCTCGCGCGGGCGGATGGCCAGCCGTTGGCTGCGAATGCGCGAGACGTCCAGCATGTCGTCGATCAGTCCGACCATGCTCTGGACCTGGCGCTCGTCGCTGCCCACCATTTTTTTCAGGTAGGCCTCTGTAAAAAGACCGGTGTTTCCGCCGTCAAGTTCAGTCTTGCGCAGTTGCACCTGCAAAAACAGGGTGTTGAGCGGCGTCAGCAGTTCGTTGGCGACCATGGACATGAAGTCATCGCGCATGCGGACGGCGTTTTGCAACTCGCCCTGGGTGCTCTGAAGTTGCTGCACCAGCAGCTCTTGCGCCTGGCGGCTTTTTTCGAGGGCCTGAACCTGTCGCTGGATTTCCTGGCGATGGCGAAATAGCTCAATGAACACATTGACCTTGCCCCTGACGGCATTAATGTCCAGCGGCTTGTACAGGAAGTCGACGGCGCCGGTTTCATAACCCTTGAAGGCGTAGTTGGACTCCTTGCCGGCGGCGGTGACAAAAACAATCGGAATGTGGCGGGTTTTTTCGGTGCCGCGCATCAGTTCGGCCAGTTCAAAGCCGTTCATGCCGGGCATTTGCACGTCCAGAATCGCCAGCGCGAATTCATGCTCCAGCAGCAGCGCAAGCGCCTCTTCACCGCTGGACGCCTGGAATACGATACGGTCGGGCTGGCGAATCAGCGCTTCCAGCGCCAGCAGGTTCTCGGGCAGGTCGTCGACGATCAGGAGTTTGGCTTGGGGGCGGTCGGTGATCAGCATGAATTTCCATCCAGGGTAAGGAGCAGGCTTCTAATGCTGTCCAGCGTGAGAATCAAATCGGGGCGAAGCGTGCGAATCGCCGCTTCGGGCAGGGTCGGGGCCTGTGCTTCAGCCGGGTCTTGCACCACCGTCAGGCCGCCGCGCCGGCGTATTTTAGCCAGTCCGGCGGCGCCGTCAAAATTGGCGCCTGTGAGCAAAATGCCGGCGAGGTGGGCGCCGTAGGCGTCGGCCGCAGATGCCATCAAGACGTCAATCGATGGGCGCGCATACTGCACTGGCGGCTCGCAGCTCAAGGAAAATGACCGGTCCATTTCCACCGACAGGTGGTAGCCAGGCCCGGCAAAGTACAGCGTGCCCGGCGCAATGCTTTCCTTGTCTGCCGCCTCGCGCACCGCCATCTGCAGCCGGTTCTGAAAAATTTCGACCAGCAGGCTGTCCCGGCCCTCGGGCAAATGCAGCACCGCCAAAATCGGCAGCCGAAAGCCGGCCGGCAGCCCTGACAGCAAGTCCAGCAAGGCATGCACGCCGCCGGCGGACGCGCCAATCACGACGGCTTCGATGCGGTGCGCTGGTGCGGCGGGCATGCGGGGGCTCAGGGCTGCAGCGGCTGGCATTTGCGAAAAATCCGCTCGGGTTTGTCCAGCGGCTCGAAGTGGCTGGCGTAGCCTGAAAAGTCAATGCTTTCCTTGCTGCCCAGGCCCAGAAAGCCGCGGTGGCTCAGCGACTCGTGAAACAGCCCCAGTGCGCGGTCCTGCAGGGTTTTGTTGAAGTAGATCAGCACGTTGCGGCACAGCACCAGCTGGGTTTCCGAAAAAACGCTGTCGGTGGCCAGGCTGTGGTCTGCAAAGGTGATGTTGTCGGTCAGCGTTTTGTCAAAGATCACGGCGCCGTAAGCGGCCGTGTAGTAGTCGGACAACGCCTGCTTGCCGCCGGCCTTCTGGTAATTGGCGGCATAGCCCTGGAGGCCCCTGGCCGGGAAGATACCCTGGCGGGCCTTGTCCAGCGCGCGCGCGTTGATGTCGGTCGCATAAATCAGGGAGCGCTCCAGCAAGCCTTCTTCGCGCAGCAAGATGGCCAGCGAGTAGACCTCCTCGCCGGTGCTGCAGCCGGCAATCCATATTTTCAGGGATGGATAGGTTTGCAGCACCGGCACGACCTGCTCGCGCAGCGCCCTGAAAAACGTGGGGTCGCGAAACATGTCGCTGACCGGAATCGTCAGGTACTGCAAGAGTTGCATGAACAGCGTGGGGTCTTTCAGCACGCCGGCCTGCAGCGCCGCGACCGTCGGGACGTCAAAGCTTGCCATGGCCTGCAGTACCCGGCGTTTTTGCGACGCGCCCGTGTAGTTGCGGAAATCGTAGCTGTAGGTACGGTAAATCGCCTCCATCAGCGTGTGCAACTCGGCTTCGCTGATGCTGCGCTCCCCAGATATCCCGGCGCTCTTCGCTACTCCCGCGTGGCTGGTTCTTGACGGCATGTTCAGACCTGCTCCGCCTTGGGCATCCACACCCGGAGCAGTGAGAACAGGCGGTCAAGATCGATGGGTTTGGCCAGGTAGTCGCTGGCACCGGCACTCAGGCATTGCGCCTGGTCGTCCTTCATGGCTTTGGCGGTCACGGCGATGATGGGCAGTTTCTGGAAGCGCGGGTCGGTGCGGATGCGGCGCGTGGCTTCAAGCCCGTCCATGCCGGGCATCATGACGTCCATCAGCACCAGATCAATGCCGCCGACCTTGTCGAGCTTGCTCAGGGCCTCAAAGCCGTTGCGGCCCACCTCAACCAGCATGCCTTTTTGCTCCAGGGCGCTGGTCAGGGCAAAGATGTTGCGCACGTCATCGTCCACCAGCAGCACCTTGCGGCCTTCAAAGACCCGGTCCCGGCTTTGCGAGGTCTGCAGCACGGTCTGGCGCTGCGCGGTCAGTTCGGCTTCCACTTTGTGCAGGAACAGCGTGACTTCGTCGAGCAGGCGTTCGGGCGAGCGTGCGCCCTTGATGATGATGGCGTGCGCATGCTGCAGCAGGTCGGCTTCTTCCTGGCGACTCAGGCTGCGCCCGGTGTAGACAATGACCGGCGGAACGGCTGTGATGCCTGAGGTGGACATGCGCTTGAGCAGCTCGTCTCCCTGCATGTCGGGCAGCGTCAGGTCGACGATCATGCAGTCGAAAATAGTGCCGGCCAGCAAGGCCAGCGCTTCCTCGCCCGTGGCGACCGCGGTGATCTGCACGTCGTCATCGCCGATCAGCCGCGACACGCTGGCGCGCTGCAAGGCGTCGTCTTCGACCAGCAGCACCCGCTTGACTTTTTGCAGCTGCCGGGCCTCGAGCTTTTGGAACACGGCCTTGAGCTGCTCGCGTGTGGCAGGTTTGAGGGCGTAGTCGATCGCGCCCATCTGCAGCGCCGCCTCCTTGCTGTCATCGGCCGACACCACATGCACGGGAATGTGCCGTGTCCTGGGGTCCTCCTTGAGCCATTGCAGCACCTGCAGGCCGGGGTGGTCGGGCAGGCCCATGTCGAGCAAAATCGCGGCCGGCAGGAACTGCGCGGCGAGTGCCAGGCCGTCTTCGGCGCTGTGGGCGACCAGGCAGCTGTATTTCAGCTCGTGGGCCAGGTCGTACAGGATTTGCGCAAATCCGGCGTCGTCTTCAATCACCAGCACCAGGCGCGCGTTGTGGGGCCGGTAACGGTCATCGGCAAAAACCGGCACGGGCGTAGCCGCAGTCGTGCGCGACCGCGGTGCCGGCCGGGGCAAAGGCATGGGCGCCTTGTTCTGACCCGCCGCCGGAGCCCAATGGCCGGGCAGCCGCAGCGTGAAGGCGCTGCCCTGGCCCTCGTGGCTGTCCACCGTGATGGTGCCGCCCAGCAGCGCCGCCAGGTCGCGCGAGATCGACAGGCCCAGGCCGGTGCCGCCATAGCGCCGGCTGGTGGTGCCGTCGGCCTGGTGGAAAGCGTCAAAAATCGCCTGCTGGTGGTCGGCCCGAATGCCGATGCCGGAGTCGCGCACGACGAAGGAGATCATGTCTTCAGGCTGCCTGGACACGGTGACGCTGACCTGGCCGGCCGAGGTGAACTTGATCGCGTTGGACAGCAGGTTTTTCAGGATCTGCTCGACCCGCTGGCGGTCGCTCACCAGCGTCAGCGACAGCAGTGTGCCCGGCGCCACGCTGACGTCAAATGCCAGTTTCTTCTGGTCGGCCATGGGCTCAAACGTTCTCTTGAGCACATCCACCAGCTCGCCAATCGCGATGCGCTCGGGCGCCAACTCCAGCTTGCCGGCTTCCACCTTGGAAATATCCAGGATGTCGCTGATCAGGTTGAGCAGGTCATTGCCGGCCGAATAGATCGACTGCGCGAACTTGACTTGCTCCGCGTTGAGGTTGCCGGTGGGGTTGTCGGACAGCAGCTTGGACAGGATCAGCGCGCTGTTGAGCGGCGTGCGCAACTCGTGCGACATGTTGGCCAGAAACTCGGACTTGTAGCGGCTGGCCCGGCTCAGTTCTTCAGCGCGCTCCTCCAGCAGCACCTGCGCCCGGTTGAGCGCGCCGTTTTTCTGGTCTAGCGACAAGGCCGTTTCAGACAACTGCTGGTTGGTTTGCTCCATTTCGGCCTGCTGGTTTTCAAGGCTGACCTGGTATTCCTTGAGGACGCGCGACTTTTCTTCCAGCTCTTCGTTGGCGGCGCGCAGTTCTTCCTGCTGCGACTGCAGGTCCTTGTTGAGGCGCTGGCTTTGCGCCAGCACGTCCTGCAACTGCCGGCGGTACAGCGCGGCGTGAATGGAGTTGCCGATGTTGTTGGCAATCATGTTCACGAACTCCGTGTCGCGCGGCAGCAGCGGGCGCATGAAGCCGAGCTCGGCCACGCCGTTGACCTGCCCGTCGTGGTGTACCGGCACCACCAGCACATGGGACGGCGTGCCCTGGCCCAGGCCCGAGGTGACTTTCAGGTAGTGGTCGGGCAGGTCGTGCAGTTGCAGCACCCGGTTTTCACGGGCGGCCTGGCCTACCAGGCCTTCGGCGCTCTGAAATGACTGCGCTTGCGATGCGCTGCCCTGGCTGAAACCATAGGTGGCGACACGCCGCAGCTCGCCGCTGTCTTCGCGCACATAGAGCGCCGCCACGGCCACATCCTGGTAGCGCGCCACAAACTCCAGCACGCTGCGCCCGAGTGACTCGACCGCGTGCTGGCCAATCGTGTATTCGGCCAGTTGGCGTTGCCCGGTGCGCAGCCACAACTGCTCTTGCAGCAGCTTGGCCGTGTCGGCTTGCTGCTGCTGCGTTTCGCCGTAGGTGTCAGACAGTCGCTGCAGTTCCCGGTGGCCCCGCAGGGCCAGCAGGCCGCTCAGGCCCAGGCTGAACAGCAGGTAAGCCGCCATGCCCCAGGCCGTGTTGCTGCGGGCCTGTCCGTTGCGCTCTTGCAGCAGCCGCTCTTCGGTGCTGATGAAGCTGGCAAACTCGCGCCGGATCTCGTCGGTCAGGCTTTTGCCGCTGGCCGAGCGCACCGGCGCCTGGTAGTCCAGGTCCTTGCGCCGCAGATTGACAATATTTTGCGCAAAGTCATTCCACTGCCCCTGCAGCGCGTCGATGCGCCTGAGCCGGCTGACTTGGGCGGGGTTGTCGTTGACCAGTTCTACCAGTGTCGCGGTTTCGGCGGCGATGCGCGGTTTGCCGATTTCAAAGGGCTGCAGCAGCGCTTCCTCGCCGGTGACCAGGTAGCCGTACATGCTGGCTTCCATGTTGGCGCCCAGCTTGGCGATCTGGTTGGCGTTGCTGATGGCGCGCTCGGTGCGCTCTACGCTGCCCAGCGCTGCCAGAAGGTAAAAGATCAGGCCGACAAAAACAGCCGCACTGATCGCCCCCACGCCCAGCGGCAGGCCGATGTTTCGGGTCAGGATGCGCCGAAAATTTTCCTGATGGAGGGGCTCTGTGCTGGACATCGTGGTGGGCGCTGGAGGCGCTGCAAAAAGGCTTGAGTGTGCCCTATTTGCCCTGATCACCTTGCTGGCGCCGCTTCAAGCGGCTTGTCTGGCGGTCAGCCCAGGAAATCGCCGATCAGCCCGGCAAGTTGCTTGGGCTGGTCATGGTGCAGCATGTGGCCGGCATCCTGGACCACGGCCACCCGTGCGTCGGGCACCTGTTTCAGGCGCTCGTGGTATTCGTCCAGCGAATACTTGCCCTTCCACCACAGCCCCATCGAGTCGTCGGACGCCTCGATGGCTAGCACGGGTGCGCTGATGCGCTGGTAGATCTCCAGCACTTCGTCCAGGCGGTACAGCTGGGCGCTGGTGATCTTGTGGGCCGGAGCACCCAGAATTTCCCACTTGCCGCTGGCGTTGGGGCGGGCCCAGTGGCTGGCCAGCCACTGGGCTTTGTCGGCCGGCAAGCGGGGGTTGGTTTTCATGAGCCGCCTTGCCACGCCGCCCACGTCGTCGTAGGCCTTGAGGTCCAGGTCGCCGCGCTGCAGTCCCTTGAGCTCGTCCATCCACTGGGCATAGCGCGCGGGCGCCTGGCTGGGCTGGCTGGCGGGCATGCCAAAGCCTTCGAGGTTGACCAGCTTCCTGATGCGCTCGGGCCGCACGCCGGCATACAGCATGGCGACATTGCCGCCCATGCTGTGGCCGACCAGATCGACTGCCTGGCCGGGGGCATAGTGGTCCAGCAGGAAGTCGAGGTCGGCCAGGTAGTCGGCAAACCAGTAGTGGTCGGCGTCGGCAGTGCAGGTCAGGCCGAAGCCGCGCCAGTCCGGCGCAATGATGGTCCGGCCCTGCGTGAACGCATCCGGCAAGGCGTCGACCATGAACTGCCAGGACGCCGCCACGTCCATCCAGCCATGCACCAGGACCAGGGGCGGCAAGGCCGGGTCGGCAGTGCCGCCCCAGTGTTGAATGTGGTAACTGAGTCCCCGTATAGGGACAAACTCGCTGCGGGATGATCGTATTTCTTTGTACATTGTGGGCTGATCATAAGGAGACATCAGTTGAAGCGCAGTCAAAACAGGGACACAAACAAGACCGGCCCCACCAGGGCGCCGGACCACTATACGGCGCTGCACAGCGGTTTTCGATGGCAGCTTGATGCGTATTTCAACATCGCGGAAGTTTGCTGCAGCCGCTGGGCGCGGGCTGAAAAGGGCAAGCAACGCGCTACCAAAAAAGTAGCTATTAAAACCCATGTTGTGGGGGCTAAAGGCACTAAAGGCACTTTTCATACCTATGTTGAGCTGCAGCGGGCGGCCGACGCGCTGAGCCATGTGCTGGCCGGGCTGGGCGTGCAGCGCGGGGATCGCGTGGCCATCGTGATGCCGCAGCGCTTTGAAACGGCCGTGGCCTACATGGCGGTGTTCCAGATGGG
>NZ_JADMJK010000025.1 GCF_018780625.1 Polaromonas sp.
CAGCCAGAACAGCGTCCACACCAGCCGGTCGGCCACCAGCGCCCGCCCGCTGTGGCCGCAAGACACCCGCGTGACCATGGCGAACATCAGCGACGCCAGGCAGCCCATGGTCAGGGCGTGCAGCCCGCCCAGCGCCAGCACCGGCGCGCCCTGCAGCCAGCCCAGCAGCTGCGACAGGCCGCCCAGCAACAGCGCCAGGCCAAACCAGAGAAACCCGATGTGCAGCATCGCCAGCAGGCGGTTCTTGAGGCTTTGCACCAGCCCCCAGACCACGGCCAGCCAGAGCAGCATGCCCCCGGCCGCCAGTTCCAGCAGGCCGCGCGTCAGCAGCCAGACGGCGCCCAGGCTGCCCTGCAGCGGCCCGTTCAGTTCCACCCACACGGCGGCCACTTCCAAGGCGGCCACGCCCAGCATCAGCCCCAGCGCCCAGAACGGCCGCCACACAGCCACCAGAGGCATGGCGCTGGAGGTAAAAAACGGGATCATGCGGTGCGCCACCGAGACATACACCACCAGCACAAAGCCCCACAGGCCGGTCAGCACGCTGGCGCGGGCCACGTCGTGCGCCTGCAGCGCCACGCCCGCCAGCAGGCCGGCCAGGCTCAGGCAACCGACCAGGCAGGCCACGCCCACGGTGCGGGCATGCAGCTGGTCAGGCGCCTGGCTCAGGTGGATCAGCCGCCAGAACCACGCCGTGGCCCACGCCAGGCCGGCCCAGGCCAGCACCAGCCCGGCCTGCGCCAGCAGCGCGTGCAGATGCGCGCCGGCCAGCCACAGCGCCCAGCCGGTCGCCTGCAGCAGCAGTGGCGCCATCAACTGGCGGACCTCGGGCGGCGGCACGCCCAGCCACTTCGGGCCGGCCGTGAACAGAAAGCCCGAGAAAAACAGCGGGATGAAGCCAAACGTCATGACCGCCGCATGCACCAGCGACGGCGACAGCGCGTACGGCAGCGCCAGCACGGCGCTGACCCGGTCCAGTTGCACCAGCGCCCACCAGGCGCCCGATGCCACCAGCAGCAGCATCGCCAGAAAAAACCCCAGCCGGTGCGGCGCCAGCAGCAGGTAGCGGGCGCGCCAGCGGCGGTCCTGCTGCGCCCGCTGTTCGGCGGAGGGCTTGCCTTTTGCCACGCGCAGGGGCAGCACCGGGTGCGTGCTCATCCGCAGGTTCCCAGATGGCCGCACTGGGTGCAGTAGTCGCAGCCGTCCTTGCGGATCACCGCATGGGCGCCGCATTCGCTGCATTTCTTGCCGGCCATCACGGGCGGCACCAGCGCGGCCGTGGCCTGCGGTTCAGCCACCGGGTGCGCGCTGGCGGCGGGCTGGCTGGCGCGGCGCGCAATGATGTTTTGCACCGCGTAGGCAATCGCCGCCACCTCCGAGTCGTGCCACAGCGGCACGCGCGTGCCGTCGGCTTTTTCATAAGTGCCCAGACGCACCGGGCCACGGTCCCAGGCGACCTTGCGCATGTCGCTGAGCGCGCGCTCCAGAAAGCCGCCGCGCGCCGCCAGCGACAGCATGCGCATGCTGGAGGTGATCCACTGCTGCGACTCGCCGCTTTGGCCCACCGGCATGAAGAACTCGATGGCGCGCTCCAGCGTGCCCACGCCGCTGGCCGCAGGCACCGGCAGGAACGACACCACGATGTACAGCGTCTTGTGGCCCTCCTGGGTCCAGTAGTCGACCTTGTCCGCCACCGCCGACAGCGCGCCCTTGGGCCGGCTTTCAATCACCGTGCGCATCGGGTCCAGCGGCGCGGGGCCGACGGCAGGCCCGGCCTCGGGGCTGGCAGGCACGTCCAGCACCGAGCCCAGAATGGCGTTGGGCCGGTAGGTGGCCAGGCCCTTGAGCTGTGCGCGCCAAGCCTGCTGGTACAGGCCCTTGAAGTCGTCGTACGGGTAGTCGGCCGGCACGTTGACGGTCTTGGAAATGGCGGTATCCACAAAGGGCTGGACCGCCTGCATCATGGCGATGTGGCTGGCCGCCGACATGTCGAGCGCCGACACAAAGTAGTCCGGCAACTTGTCCACGTCGCCGCCCAGTTCGCGGTACAGCCGCCAGGCGTGGTCTTCCACCGCGTAGTCGGTGGTGCTGCCGTCGGATTCGCGTTTTTTGCGCCGGTACATCCATGAAAACGCCGGCTCGATGCCGTTGGACGCGTTGTCGGCAAAGGCCAGGCTGACCGTGCCGGTGGGCGCAATCGACAGCAAGTGGCTGTTGCGAATGCCGTGCGCGCGTATCGCCTGCTGCAACTCGGCCGGCAGGCGGCTGGCAAAGGTGCCGGGCGCCAGGTAGCCGTCGGCTTCAAACTTGGGGAAGGCGCCCTTTTCCTTGGCCAGCGCGACCGACGCGGCATAGGCCGCGTCGCGCATGCGCACCGCAATGCGCGCGGCCATGTCGCGGCCTTCGGGCGCGTCGTAGCGCAGGCAGAGCATGGTCAGCGCGTTGCCCATGCCGGTAAAACCCAGGCCGATGCGGCGCTTGGCGGCGGACTCCGCGCGCTGCTGCGGCAGCGGCCAGAAGGTCACGTCCAGCACGTTGTCGAGCGCGCGCACCTGGGTCGCCACCGAGGCTTCAAACGCCTCGAAGTCAAAGTGCGCGTCACCGTCAAAGTCGAAGGGATGGCGCACAAAGCGCGTGAGGATGATGGGCCCGAGGTCGCAGCAGCCGTAGGGCGGCAGCGGCTGCTCGCCACAGTTGTGGGCATAGAGGCCATTGGCGTCAAAAGCGTGGACATCGGCCACGGTCACGTCAAACACCTCTTCACTGCCGCTCTCGGTCAGCGATTCCACGGTCGCGATAAAGCGCTCCTGGTTCAGGCTGCGGCGGTAGCTGCCCAGCGCCTGCTCCAGTCGCCTTGATTTTTCAGTGTCGGCAAAGTCGATGCGGTCGGCGTAGACGCGCAGGTTGTCGCCGCTGATGACCAGTTCATGCTGCGCTTGCATGTCATAGAGCTTGAGGCCGCCGCGCCCGTCGGGCATATTCCGCGCTTGCGCCAATCGGCGGTTCTGGTAGATCGTTGACGCGATGCCCAGACGCAGCAGCATGCGCTGCGCCGTCTGCAGCAGGGGTAGATCGCTTTGCGAAAGCCGCACGCTGACGCCTTTTTCCTGCGTCCCCTGAAGCGAACCGTCAACATCGAACAGGCCGCGCAGCAAGCCCTCAGCGAACGCGGAAGATGTCTTTTCCATCGCTGGCGTGATGGTTTTGTATCCGGGCCGCATGCCCATGTCATGCGCCAGTTGCCACACGGCGGCAGAAGCCATGCGGGCCTCGCCACGACCTGCAATCGGGCGCTGAAAACCACAGAAATCTGCCCGGTGCGACAGCGTGGCGGCCGCCGCCTCGGCCGCCTGAACGATGCCGGCAGCGCCGGTTTGCGCATACGCCACAGCGCCATTGCCGACAGCCTTCAACTCAGGCGCCCAGACTGAAATCACCGCCTTGTCGCTGTTGAGCGTGCCATCGCCGACCAGCAGCCCAAGCAGGTAGCCCTGGGCCTGGGTGCCGACGCCGTCCCAGCCGCCCAGCGCGCGGTGGTCATGCAGCAGCAGTTCGTCGCCGGGCTGCAACTGCCCGGCTTCCACCCATTCGGCTTGCAGCGTGTAGCGGGTCTTGTGCACCACGCGGCGCACCCGGTGCTCTGCCGTCAGCCGCAAGGACGGTCCTTCGCGCGTTTTCAGGGCCAGCACGGGTTTGTGGCCGGTGCTGAAAAACCCCTCGCTCTTCACGCTGTAGGCCTTGCCATCCACCACGGCGGTGAAGGGGCATCCCACCAGATCCGCCACCTGGGCCGGGCCCTCGGTGGTCATGACCCAGGTATCGGCGGTCACGCAAGGATTCGTCGCCTCGATGGTCTCGCAGTAACGCAGGTTGTTGTCCTGGTTCATGTGGTCCAGAAACAAAATGCCGGGCTCGGCAAAGTCGTAGGTGGAGCGCATCACGGTGTCCCACAATTCGCGCGCGGCCACCGTTTGGTAGACCCACAGGCCGTCGGTGCGCTGGAACGCGCCCTGCGCGAGCAGCGCGGCGCCGGGCTTGGCCTTGTGCACCAGCTCCCAGGGCTGGTCGTCTGACAGCGCCTGCATGAAGGTGTCCAGCATGCCGACCGACACGTTGAAGTTGTTCCAGCGGCCGGGCGTGCGCTTGGCGGTGATGAACTCCTGCACATCGGGGTGGTCGATGCGCAGCACGCCCATCTGCGCGCCGCGCCGGGCGCCGGCGCTTTCCACTGTGGCGCAGGACTGGTCAAACACGTTGATGTAGCTGCACGGGCCCGACGCCATCGAGGCCGTGGCCTTGACCTCGGCGCCGCGCGGACGGATGCGCGAAAAGTCGTAGCCCACGCCGCCGCCGCGCCGCATGGTTTCGGCGGCTTCGCGCAGGGCTTCATAAATGCCGGGGTAACCGCCATCGTCGAAGCCCTGGATGCAGTCGCCCACGGGCTGCACGAAGCAGTTGATCAGCGTGGCCTGGATGGACGTGCCGGCCGCGCTCATGATGCGGCCCGCGCCAATGGCGCCGGCATGCAGGTTTTCCAGGAACAGCGCTTCGTGCTTCGCCCGTTCGGCTTCGGGCTCGACCGAGGCCAGGGCCCGCGCCACGCGCCGGTAGATGTCCTCGATCCCGCTTTCGCCGGGCTTGAGGTATTTTTCCTTCAGCACGTCGTGGCTGATGGGCTGGGTGGCGGTCACGTCTTGCGGCCGGCCGAAATGTTCGCGCTTCATGTCCGTTTTCCTCAAGAATGCACCGCCGGGCGAATGCCGCCGAGCAGCCATTGCATCAATTCTTGCACCGAACGGATCTGGTCTCCAAACGGCAGCAGGCCAGCGCCCCGAAAGTAAAGGCCTTTGTCGGTGTCGCCCGAAAAGGCGTGCCCCAGTTGCTGGTCGATGCAGAACTGGCCCATCGTGGCGTCGCCGTCGCGCAGGCCGCAGCGCGCCAGGCAGTCAAACGACATGTTGCACTTGGCCTTGGCATGCGCCGCCGCCTTGAGCCGGGGCTCCAGGCGGATGTACTTTTCAAGCCAGGGGGTGCGCACCGCGCGCGCGGGCAGGCCGGCAACGCTGATGAATTCAACCATGTCTTCGGGCCTGGCGTGGGCCAGCACGCGCTTGAAGGCGGGGTCGGCGTCGCACTCCTCGGTCACGGCAAAGGCCGTGCCCAGCTGCACGGCCGAGGCGCCCAGCGCCTGCAGGCGCACGATGTCGTCCCGGCTGCTGATGCCGCCAGCGGCAATCAGCGGGATCTCGCGCTCAATGCCGGCGGTCTTGAAGAATTCCAGCACCTGCGGAATCACCACCTCGAAGTCAAAGCGCGTGTCCTGCAGATCAGACACCTTGGCCGCGCCCAGGTGGCCGCCGGCCAGCCGCGGGTGCTCGATCACGATGGCGTCGGGCAGCCGGCCCTTGCGCTCCCACTTCTTGACCAGCAGCTGCACGCCGCGTGCGTCGGACAGAATCGGAATCAGCGCCGTCTTCGGGTAGTCGCGCGCCAGGTCGGGCAAGTCCAGCGGCAAGCCGGCGCCCACCACCAGCGCATCGGCACCGCTGGCCAGCGCCTGGCGCACATAGGCTTCGTAGGCGCTGAGCGCCTTCATCACGTTCACGGCAATCAGGCCGCGCCCCTGGGAGATTTCGCGGGCCCGTCGGATTTCGCGGTCCAGCGCTTCGAGGTTGGCCGCGTCGATCAGCTGGCGCGCATCGGGTTCCTTGTCGAGGTGGCCGGTGATGGCCATCAGGTCCGGGTACAGGCGGCGCAAGTCAATGCAGGAAATGGTGCCCACGGCGCCCAGCCCTGCCACGGCACCGGCCAGCCCGCCGGCAGACACGCCCACGCCCATGCCGCCCTGCACCACCGGCAGCAATTCCTTGCCGGCCAGGCGCAGGGGCCGCAGGCCCGAATCACGCGCCAGCGCCAACAGCGCGGCGGCAGTTGCGGCCTCATCAACACGGGCGATTTCAGCCGTGTCAGTCGGAAATAATTTGTCCATCGTGCTCCACATAAGGTTGGTAGGGGCCAGTGCCACTGCTGGAGGCTAACGAAGCCGGCACAAAATTTCCTTGCCGTACATCAAAGATGTGGATTTCACCGGCCTCGATGACGTAATGCCAGCCGTGCAGCGTGAGCCTGCCGCCCTCCACTTCGCGCCGCACCATGGGGTAGTCCATCAGCCGCTCCAGCTGCAGCACCACCGAGCGCTGCTCGGTGCGGCGCATCGCCTCGGCGCAGGGCTGCACGGGCAGCAGGGCTTCCGTGGCCAGCTTGAGCCAGGCCTGCAGCGCCACCGCTTCCTCGGGCACGCCCTCGTAGGCGGCTCGAATCGCGCCGCAATGGCTGTGGCCACACACGATGATGCGCTCCACATGCAGCGTGAGCACCGCGTACTCGATCGCGGCCATGGTGCCGTGCAAGCCGTGCGAGCCGTCATAGGGCGGAATGAAGGCGCCCACGTTGCGCACGATGAACAGCTCGCCCGGCCCGGTGCCGGTCAGCAGATAGGGCACCAGGCGCGAGTCCGAGCAGCCGATGAACAGCGTCTTGGGGTGCTGGCCCTCGGCCACCAGGTCCTGAAAGCGCTGCTGGTGCAGGGGAAAGTAATCAGACTGGAAACGCCGCAAACGCAACAGCAACTCGTCGGCGGCGTCTTCGCTCATTGCACCAGAGGCGAGTCCGCCCCTTCCAGTTCAATCCCTTCGACCAGCGCCTGGCCCACCAGCAGCGTCATGTACTGGTGCAGCGCCCGGGCGCGCGACTGCATGGTCAGCAGCGCGGCAATGCGCTCGCGCACGTCATCGTAGGCGGGCTGAATGCCGCTGCGGCGCTCCAGCACGTCGATGATGTGAAAGCCAAACCGCGTGTGAAACAGGCGCGGGTGCACGCCCATGCTGGTCTGCGCATGCTTGAGGTGAAACAGCTCGTTCGCCAACTCGGGCGCGCAGTCCTCCGGACCGACCCAGCCCAGGTCGCCGCCCTGCGCGCTGCTGGGGCAATTGGACAGTTCGGCCGCCAGCTGGGCAAAGCGCTCGGGGTGAACGCCCTTGTGCGACAGCTCCAGCAGCGCCCGTTCGGCATGCACCGTGAGCGCCTGCACGTTGACGCCGGGTGTCACGGCAAACAGGATGTGCCGCAGATGGAGCGCCTGGCCGACCATGAACTGGGCGGTGTGGGCGTCGTAGTAGCGCTGGCCTTCATCCCCGGTAGGCTGGGGCGTGACCACGTCCTGGTCCACCATGGCCTCGATGACCTTGCGCTCGGCATCGGACAGCTCGGGCGCGCTCAAGCCGGTGTGGCGCGGCAACAGCCCTGCGCGCACGGCCTGCTGGCGCAGCAGTTCGGAATAGGCCGATTCGCGCAGCGTGGCCGTGTCCGGACGCTGCCCGGGCGCATGCAGGGCAATGCCGTTGACATACGCCATGGTGGGCGCCGCAGCGGCCGTGGCCGGGGCGGCCAGGCCAGTGGGGGCGGAATCGCTGGCCGTGCCCGCGCATTGGCAGGCGCCGCTGCCGCAGCCCCCGGAGGCCTTGGCGGGTGTGGAGGTTGGTGCGTTCATGAAATAACTTTCTCGTAGTGGCGTTGCGGCGGCGCTTTAACGGTTGCCATGCGGCTTGCGCGGGGTCATGCCCAAGCGGCGGCTGCGCACCACCTGGTAGGGGCGCACCAGGTAGGCCACCGAGCCAAACCCGCTCCACACATGCACCAGCCGGGTGAACGGAAAGATCAGGAAGATCGACATGCCCAGGAACATGTGCATCTTGAAGACGAAGCCCGCTTCAGCCAGCAAGGCCGGCGCGCCGGCCTGGAAGGTCACGATGGCCTGCGCCCAGCCGGCCAGCTTCATCATCATGCTGCCGTCCAGGTGCTGCGCCGACAGCGGAATCGTGGCCAGGCCCAGCGCGAGTTGCAGCCACAGCAGCCACAGCAGCACGATGTCGCTGGTTTTGGAGTTGACGCGAATCCGCGGGTCCGTCAGCCGGCGGTGCAGCAGCAGCGAAATGCCGATGAAGCCCAGCACACCGAACAGCCCCCCCGACACCATGGCGACCACCTGCTTGGCACCCGCGCTGATGAAGGGCTCGTAGATGAAGTGCGGCGTCAGCATGCCGAAGGTGTGCCCGAAGAACAGGAACAGCACGCCGACGTGAAACAGGTTGCTGCCCCAGCGCAGCTGGCCGGCACGCAGCAGCTGCGACGAGTCGCTTTTCCAGGTGTACTGGTCGCGGTCAAAGCGGATCAGGCTGCCCAGCAAAAACACCGCCAGGCAAATGTAGGGATAGACCCCAAAAAGAAAATTGTCCAGCGTGGTCATGCTTGTGCTCCCTCGATAGGACGTCCCTTGCGGACGATGTGGATCGGTTGCGGCTGGTCAGGCCGGGCCTGGCCTTTGGACGAGCAGCCGTCAAACACGACCGGCTCCTGCCAGACCGCGTCGATGGACTCCTCGGCGGCCACCTGCACCGGCTGGGCTTTCTCGCCGGCCAGTTCCAGCAGGGCGCCGAGCACGCAGGCATAAGCGCTTGCGCGCTGCTGCAGCGCCGAGAAAATCGCATTGAAAATATGCGCCATCTCGGCCAGAAATTCGCGCGCCTCGCGCGGCGGCTGGGTCGAGGTGAATTCAAGCACCACCGGCAAAAAGTCGGGCAACTCGCCGTCGGCCAGGTACATGCCGGCTTTCTCGTAGGTCTGCGCCAGGTCAATCATGGCCGGGCCCCGGTCGCGCGAGTCGCCATGCACATGCTCGAACAGGTGCAGCGAGGTCGAGCGGCCCCGGTCGAACAGCTCGACATAGTCAGCCTCGACCTCCAGCGGCGCGTTGCGCGCCAGCGTGTCGATCAGCGCATCAAGTTCGGCCAGCCGCTGCGGCGTCAAGGCCCGCTCCTGGTGCAGCGCGCCGCGCAGGTCGGCCAGGTGGCCGCGCAGTTCGGCATCGGGGTAGCCCAGCAGCCGGGCCAGCACGCGCAGGCTTTTGGAGGCTACGGGAGGGTTGTTAAAAAGTGCCATGTCTCAGACCTCCACCTTGATCGGAATAGTGCGTTTCTTGTTGCCGCCAAACAGGCTGACCTCGCTGGCGCCGTCGGAGCAGCCGTTGCCAAACGTGAAGCCGCAGCCGCCGCGCATGTCGAACGCGTTTTCGGCGTATTCGCGGTGGGTGGTCGGGATCACGAAGCGGTCTTCGTAGTTGGCAATCGCCATGACGTGGTACATCTCCTCGACCTCGGCCACGGTCAGGCCGGCCTGTTCGAGCACGGCCAGGTTCTGCACCTGGTCCACATGCTTGCTGCGCTGGTAGGAGCGCATCGCCAGCATGCGCTGCAGCGAACGGATCACCG
>NZ_JADMJK010000093.1 GCF_018780625.1 Polaromonas sp.
TGCCACGCTTTGACGGCGACCCGGTGTTCAACGCCCTGCTGGCGCCTGGCCAGGCTGACACGGACGCATCCAGCGCGTTTGCCATTGAGATTGAGGACTTCGCGCACGCCAGGCAGTGGTACGAACCGAATACCGCCGTGCTGCACACCGAACTGTATGACCACAGCGGGCAAGGCATAGAGATCACCGACTTCGCACCGCGCTTTTATAGCCGCGCGCGGTTTTTCAAGCCCATGACGCTGGTGCGGCGGGTGCGGCCCCTGCACGGCGCGCCGCGCATTCGCGTGTCGCTCGACATCCGTTATGACTGGGGCCGCCGCCAGCCCCTGATCACGCAGGGCAGCAACCACCTGCGCTACGTGGGGGACGCGCTGACGCTGCGGCTCAGCACCGACGCACCGCTGTCGCACCTGCTGTCGAAACAGCCCTTCGTGCTGACGCGCGCGCATGACTTTTTGCTGGGCGCTGACGAATCGCTGGCCGGCGGCATTGCCGACACGGCGCGGCTGTTTGAGCAGGAAACCGTGGCCTACTGGCGCCAGTGGACGCAGCGCCTGCACATTCCGCTGGAGTGGCAGGAGGCCGTGATCCGCGCTGCCATCACGCTCAAGCTGTCGCTGTTTGAGGACACCGGCGCCATCGTGGCGGCCATGACCACCAGCATCCCCGAGGCGCCCGGCAGCCAGCGCAACTGGGACTACCGCTACTGCTGGCTGCGCGATGCGTTTTTTGTGGTGCGCGCGCTCAACAGCCTGTCCGAGGTCAGCACCATGGAAGACTACCTGCGCTGGCTCAGCAACGTGGTGGTGCAGGCCAAGGGCGGGCACATCCAGCCGCTGTACGGCATTGGCCTGGAGCGTGAACTGCCGGAAGTCATGATGGACCACCTGAGCGGCTACCGCGGCATGGGCCCGGTGCGCGTGGGCAACCAGGCGCAGGAGCATTTTCAGCATGACGTGTATGGCAACGTGGTACTGGGCGCGGCGCAGGCCTTTCATGACCAGCGGCTGCTGCACCGCGCCGGGCTGGCCGAGTTCAAGCGGCTGGAAGACGTGGGTGAGCAGGCCGCGCGCACCTACGACCAGCCCGACGCCGGCATGTGGGAGTTGCGCACGCGTGCCCGGGTCCACACCTCGTCGGCGCTGATGTGCTGGGCCGCCTGCGACCGGCTCGGAAAAATCGCGCGGGTGCTGACGCTGCCCGAACGTGCGGCCTACTGGCAGGGCCATGCGCAGCGCATGCAGGAGCGCATTTTGCGTGAGGCCTGGAGCGAAGAGCGCCAGGCCTTTGCCGAGAGTTTTGGCGGCCGCGATCTGGATGCCAGCGTGCTGCTGATGATCGAGGTCGGCTTCATTGACCCGAAGGACCCGCGCTTTGTGGCCACCGTCGACGCCCTGGAAATCCATTTGTGCGACGGACCCTATATGCGCCGCTACGAAGCCCCCGACGATTTTGGCAAGCCGGAAACGGCCTTCAACATCTGCACCTTCTGGCGCATCGACGCGCTGGCGCGGATTGGCCGCAAAGCCCAGGCGCGCGAGATCTTTGCCGCCATGCTGGCCGCGCGCAACCACCTGGGCCTGCTGTCGGAAGACACGCACCCGGTCACGGGTGAAATGTGGGGCAATTTCCCGCAGACCTACTCGATGGTGGGCATCATCAACGCCGCAGTGCGCCTGTCAGCGCCATGGGACTCCCAGG
>NZ_JADMJK010000200.1 GCF_018780625.1 Polaromonas sp.
ACTACGAAATGCTCAAGCACACCGGCGAGCTGCCCATCATCGGCGTCAACACCTTTCGCAACCCGCACGGCGACCAGGTCCAGGACAAGCTGGAACTGGCCCGTTCAACCGACGAGGAAAAACAAAGCCAGCTCAAGCGTCTGGAAGACTTCCACGCCCGCCACGCCAGCGCAGCGCCCGCGCAGCTCAAGCGCCTGCAGCAGGCCGTGATTGACAACCAGAACGTGTTCGAGGTGCTGATGGACGCCGTGCGCGTGTGCTCGCTGGGGCAGATCACCAATGCGCTGTTTGAAGTCGGCGGGCAGTACCGGCGCAATATGTAATACGCCATAGGCGGGCAGCTTTCAGCCACAAAAAAACCCGAACAGTTGCGGCCTTGAGGCCCCAGCTGTTCGGGTTTTTTTGATCGGCGAAGCGCGGGTGTGGCGCTGGCCGGTCTGTGGCTTAGCCGCCTTTGGAGGGGCGCTTGCCGGGGTTCTTTTTGCTGCGGGTGTGCGAACCGCGCTCCAGGCTGATTTTCTGGCCATGGCCAGTGGTGGTCGTGTAGCCTTTTGGCGGCACGGGCTTGGGGGCACAGATGTCGGCTTCGACTCTGATTTTTTTGGACATGGAAGACTCCGGTTAAAAATAGCTGAACACGCAATTTTAAGCCACTGCGCGCCCGCACGGATTCAGAAGGTGAAAGAGCGGCGATTCACGCATTTCCCGGCGTCACACCACCCATCGCCTATTTTGCTATATTTTATATAGCTATTAGAGTCCTAAGGGCATGGGCAAGCCTCAATTTTCATGCCTGATTCAGGCCAACCTCGGCGTAAAGCCGCTCCACATCGGCTTTGCTGCACAAGCCGGTGCCGGCCGACAGCAGCGCGGCAGAACCCGCCGCCACGCCGTAGCGAAAAGCGTCGGCCAGCCCGGCCTGGCGGCTCAGCGCCCAGACCATGGCGCCGACAAAGCTGTCGCCTGCCCCCGTGGCGCTGAGCACCTGCTGCGCCAGCGCAGGCGCGTGCCAGGTTTTTTCAGCCGTCACCAGCAGCGCGCCCTGCTCGCCCAGCGACAGCGCCACCACCTCGGCCTGTCCGCTGGCCACCAGCTGCTGCGCGGCGGCGCGCCATTGCGCCTCGTCGTTCAGCGGCTGGCCCGTCAGTTCGCGCAACTCGCGCAGGCTGGGCTTGACCAGGTAAACCCCCTCCTTCAGGGCCTCGGCCAGCGCCGGCCCGGACGTATCCAGCACCACCCGGGTGCCGGCGGCCCGCGCCAGCCGCACCAGCCGGGCATAAAAGTCAATCGGCACGCCGGGCGGCAGGCTGCCGCTGGCCACCAGGGTACGCGGCGGCACGTCGAGATCAGCAAAGTGGTCCAGGCAGGCCTGCCACTCCAGTGGCGCGAGCGTGGGGCCCGGCAGCACAAAGCGAAACTCCCGGCCACTGGAGGTTTCAAGGACCGAAAAACTCTCGCGGGTTTCCCCGGCGATCTCCACGCAGCGGCTGCGCACCTGCTCGCCGTCCAGCAGTTGCCGCAGCTGCTGGCCCTGCAGCCCGCCCACGGGGTAAAGCGCCACGCAGTCGGCACCCATGCGCTGCAGCACACGGGCCACGTTGATGCCGCCGCCGCCCGGAAAGCGCAGCGGGGCGCTGCAGCGCAGCTTGTGGGTATCGGTCACGCTGGCGGTGGACGTCGCAAGGTCCAGCGCCGGGTTCATGGTGAGGGTGAGGATCTCGGTCATGGTCAGGCCGCTACATGGCGGCGCGCAGGGGAAGATTGATCAGCAGGTTTTGCGGCTTGAGCCGGAGCACCTTGCCCGCATCCATGCTCAGACCCAGATAAACGGGTTTGCCGGCCACATCGGTGCGCATCTCGGCCGGGTTGACAAACTCCAGCCGAAACAGGCTGACGAGGCGCTGCATGCGGTCGGGCTGCACCGGGCGGTCCTCATACAGGTCATTGAGGATGGCCGTCGACTCGGCATCGAGCCCCACATGCCAGCGCCAGGCCTCGTCCTCTATTTTTTGCAGCGGCCGTATCGTGACGGCAACGCCCAGGAAATGCTGCACCCACAACTGCAGCACGCCCGCCAGCGCCTTGAGCCCAGAGCGGGCGCGCGTCAGCGTGAAGACCAGGCCATGGCTCAGGTCGTGGGTGACCTCATGCGTGAGGTCAAGCAAAAACCGGTGCCGGCCGGCCTGCTGCCAGTAGTCGGGCGCGTTGTCGTCGCTCAGCACCTGCACGGTCAGGGTGCGCTGCGGCGCCTTGGCTTCGGCCAGAAAACGCCCAAAGTCGCCCAGACCGCCGGTTTCATGGAGCATGTCCATCGTTTCGCGGTCGCCACTGAGCACCTGCCCGCCTTCGGTGCTGATGCGCTGGCTGCGAAACAGCATTTCGCCCGCGCGCACCGTGTAAGCGTCCTGGGCGCCCTCCAGCAGGCTGTGCGTGATTGCCTGCACCAGCAAGTCGATGAACAGCGGCGGTATGTCGATGCGGCCCGCGCCGCTGGCCGTGAACAGGCCGAGGTAATAAGCCTCCAGCGTGCCGGCAGCCAGCAAGCCATCGCGAAAGCGCAAAAACAGCGTGTAGCTGCCTTGGGCATCGCTGTCTTGCAGGGCCTGCAGTTCGCCGGGGCTGACCGGCCGGGCAGGCGACGCGGTCAGCGCAGCATGCAGGGCCAGTTCGGCCGGGCAGGACTCGGGCACGGGCGCCAGTTCAGGCCGGGCCAGAAAAAGGCGGAGGTAGTCGTCTGTGGGCTTTAGCCAGCCGCGCTCGGTGCGCTGAAGGGAGCTGAAACCACTGGAGGGCCAAAAATTTTGCATGGTCGCAATGGTCGCACAGCGAAGGAGTCCTTTCAGGCCGGGGTACGCGCCGGACACCCGGCCACTGTTTTTCTTGCAAGTAAAACTACTTAAGGGTCTTGCCCATGGCGCGGCCGGCGCGGCACCACTACGATGGATTTATTGATTCGCGGGATCGGTGTCCTCTGTTGCATGACGCCTGCCGGCCCGCGAATTTAAACCCCTATGCCGGAGAATAAATTTGCCAGTGGAGTTCATTCTCGAAACCAAAGGTCTGACCAAGGAGTTCAAGGGATTCGTGGCCGTTGACCACGTCGACCTTAAAGTCCAGCGCGGGCACATTCACGCACTGATCGGCCCCAACGGCGCCGGCAAGACGACCTTTTTCAACCTGTTGACCAAGTTCCTGACGCCCACGCATGGCAGCATCGTCTTCAATGGCCACGACATCACGTCTGAAAAGCCGGCCCAGACGGCGCGGCGTGGCATTGTGCGTTCGTTCCAGATCTCTGCCGTTTTCCCGCACATGACGGTGCTTGAAAACGTGCGCGCCGCCTTGCAGCGCAACGAGGGCACCTCGTTTCATTTCTGGAAAGCCGAGAGCACCCTGCATCATCTGCATGCACGCGCCCTGCAGTTGCTGGCCGAAGTGGACCTGAGCGACTTTGCCAACGAGCTGACCGTGAGCCTGCCTTACGGCCGCAAGCGTGCGCTGGAACTGGCCACCACGCTGGCGCTGGAGCCCGAGCTGATGCTGCTGGACGAACCGACCCAGGGCATGGGCCACGAAGACGTGGACCGCGTGACCCAGCTGATTAAAAAAGTTTCCGTGGGCCGCACTATCTTGATGGTTGAACACAACATGAACGTGGTGTCGTCGATTGCCGACCGCATCACGGTGCTGCAGCGCGGCGCCATCATTGCCGACGGCCCTTATGCCGAGGTGGCAAAAAATCCGCTGGTCATTGAAGCCTACATGGGCAGCGCCAACACCGAACTGCAGGGAGCCCACTGATGACCAAGGAACTCCTTCACATCGAAGACCTGCACGCCTGGTATGGCGAGTCGCACATCCTGCATGGCGTGAACCTGACCGTGAACCAGGGCGAGGTGGTCACGCTGCTGGGCCGCAACGGCGCTGGCCGCACCACCACCCTGCGCGCCATTGTGGGCATGACCGGTGCGCGCAAGGGCTCGATCAGGATCAACGGCGAAGAAGTCCTGAAGCTGGCGCCGCACAAGGTGGCGCGGCTGGGCATCGGTTACTGCCCTGAAGAGCGCGGCATTTTTGCCAGCCTGTCCGCCGAGGAAAACCTGATGCTGCCGCCCACCGTGGCGCCGGGCGGCATGAGCATTGCCGAAATTTACGAGATGTTTCCCAACCTGAAGGAACGCGCCAACAGCCCCGGCACGCGCCTGTCGGGCGGCGAGCAGCAGATGCTGGCCGTGGCGCGCATTTTGCGCACCGGCGCGCGCCTGCTGCTGCTCGATGAAATCTCCGAAGGCCTGGCGCCTGTCATCGTGCAAAAGCTGGCCGAAATGATCCTGGCGCTCAAAGCCAAGGGTTACACCATCGTGCTGGTGGAGCAGAACTTTCGCTTTGCCGCGCCGCTGGCGGACCGTTTCTACGTCATGGAACACGGCCAGATCGTCAAACAGTTTGCCCAAGCCGAGCTGTCCCAGAACATGGGCATGCTGCAGGAATATTTGGGGGTCTAGTCCCTGCGGACAGCCCTTGTTGCGTTTTCCTTTCCCTTGCACTGATAACTTTAACCAGGAGACACCCATGAAACTCAAGACCCTTGTCGCCGCCTTGGCCATCGGCTTTGGCGCTGCCGCTTCCGCACAGGGCACCGGCCCGATCCGGATCGGCATGATCACCGACATGTCCAGCCTGTACGCCGACATCGACGGCCCGGCTGGCGCTGAAATGGTCAAATGGGCCGTCCAGGATTTCGGCGGCAAGGTGCTCAACCGCCCGGTTGAAGTGCTGTCCGCCGACCACCAGAACAAGCCCGACATCGCCAGCTCCAAGGCCCGCGAATGGATGGACAAGGAAGGCCTGACCATGCTGATTGGCGGCACCAATTCCGGCACGGCGCTGGCCATGGCCAAGGTGACCACCCAGAAAAAACTCCCCTTCATTGCCATCGGCCCCGGCTCTGCGCGCCTGACCAATGAAGACTGCTCGCCTTACACCGTTCACTATGCCTATGACACCGTGGCGCTGGCCAAGGTGGCCGGCACGGCACTGGTCAAGGCCGGCAACAAGAGCTGGTACTTCCTGACCGCCGACTACGCCTTTGGCCACTCGCTTGAGAACGATGCGGCCACCGTGGTCAAGGCCAATGGCGGCACCGTGGCAGGCACGGCACGCCATCCGCTCAATGCGGCTGACTTCTCGGCTTTCCTGCTGCAGGCCCAGTCGTCCAAAGCCCAGATCCTGGGCCTGGCCAACGCCGGCGGCGATTTCACCAACGCCATGAAGGCGGCCCGCGAATTCGGCATCAACAAAACCATGAAGGTCGCCGGCCTGCTGGTGTTCATCAACGACGTGCACAGCCTGGGCCTGGCCAACACCGAAGGCCTGCAACTGGCCGACAGCTGGTACTGGAACCAGGATGACGCGTCGCGCAAATTCGCCAACCGCTTCTTCGCCAAGTACAAGCGCATGCCTTCGAGCCTGCAGGCCGCCGACTACTCGGCCACCATGAACTACCTCAAAGCCGTGCAGACCGCGGGCACGACCGATGGCGACAAGGTGATGAGCACGCTCAAATCCATGAAGATCGACGACTTCTACAACAAGGGCCAGATCCGCGCCGACGGCCGCATGATTCACGACATGTACCTGTTCCAGGTGAAAGGCGCCAAAGAATCGACCACCCCATGGGACTACTACAAGACCGTGGCCAAGATTCCTGGCGAGCAGGCCTTCACCACGGTGGCCGAGTCCAAGTGCTCGCTGCTCAAGAAGTAAGTTGACCTTCCCGGTGGTCGCGCGCGTTGGCGAGCGGCCACTTTTTTTTACTCTCAAGGCGTGAGCTGACGGGCCTCCATGGAAATTTTCGGCATACCCCTACAAGCTTTTCTGGGCCAGCTGTTGCTGGGTCTGGTCAATGGCGCGTTTTACGCCCTGCTCAGCCTCGGGCTGGCGGTCATTTTTGGCCTGCTGGGCATTGTGAATTTCGCGCACGGCGCGCTCTACATGCTGGGCGCTTTTGCCGCCTGGATCATGCTGGACAAATTCGGACTCAATTACTGGTATGCGCTGGTGCTGGCCCCGCTCGCGGTCGGCCTGCTGGGCGTGGTGATTGAGCGGCTGTTTCTGAAACACCTGTACAAGCTCGACCCGATTTACGGCCTGCTGCTGACCTTTGGCCTGGCGCTGATCTTCGAAGGCGTTTTCCGCGAGTTATACGGTGCGTCAGGCCAGAATTACAACGTACCCGAGCTGCTGCAGGGCGCCACCAACCTCGGCTTCATGATCTTGCCCAACTACCGCGCCTGGGTCGTCCTGGTGTCGCTGGTGGTCTGCCTGGGCACCTGGTTCCTGATCGAGCGGACGCGGCTGGGCGCCTACCTGCGCGCCGGCACTGAAAATGCGCCGCTGCTGCAGACCTTCGGCGTCAACGTGCCGGTGATGGTGATGTGCACCTATGGCGCTGGCGCGGCACTGGCCGGGCTGGCCGGCGTGCTGGCTGCGCCCATCATCCAGGTCAGCCCCATGATGGGGTCCAACCTGGTCATCGTGGTGTTTGCCGTGGTGGTGATTGGCGGCATGGGCTCCATCCTGGGGTCGGTGATCACCGGCCTGGGCCTGGGCCTGGTCGAGGGCATGACCCGCGTTTTTTATCCGGAGGCCTCGAACATCGTGGTGTTTGTCGTGATGGTCATCGTGCTGATGGTCAGGCCCAATGGCCTTTTTGGCAAGGAGGCCTGAACCATGAGCAACACCCTGACTGCAACTGCTGCGCAAACTGTGACCAAGACGCCCATGAGCAACGCTGCCAAACTGACCCGCATTACCTACCTTGTCATGCTGGGCTTGCTGCTGCTGGCCCCGCTGCTGGGCCTGTACCCCGTGTTTGTGATGAAGCTGCTGTGCTTTGCCCTGTTTGCCTGCGCCTTCAATTTATTGCTGGGCTTTACCGGGCTGCTGTCGTTTGGTCATGCCGCTTTTTTTGGCTCGGCCGCCTACATCACGGGCTGGTTCATCAAGGCGCAGGGCTGGACGCCTGAACTGGGCATTCTGGCGGGCACGCTGGTGGCTGCACTGATTGGCCTGGTGGTGGGCCTGGTGGCCATCCGGCGCCAGGGAATTTACTTCGCCATGATCACGCTGGCCCTGGCCCAGATGGTGTTTTTTGTCTGCCTGCAAGCCCCGTTTACCGGCGGCGAGGACGGCCTGCAGGGGGTTCCACGCGGCAGCCTGTTCGGCCTGTTTTCGCTCAGGTCCGACACGGCGATGTACTACTTCGTGGTGGCCATTTTCGTGGTGTGCTTCCTGTTCATCGCGCGCATCGTGCGCTCGCCGTTTGGCCAGGTGCTCAAGATGATTCGTGAAAACGAGCCGCGCGCCATCTCGCTGGGCTACCAGGTCAACCGCTACAAACTGCTGGCCTTTGTGCTGTCTGCCGCGCTGGCCGGGCTGGCCGGTTCGCTCAAGACCGTGGTCATGGGATTTGCCACGCTGTCGGATGTGCACTGGTCGATGTCAGGCGAGGTGATCCTGATGACGCTGCTGGGCGGCGTCGGCACCTTCTTTGGCCCGGCGTTTGGCGCCGGCATCGTGATCTCGCTGCAAAACCTGCTGGCCGACAAGGTCGGCTCATGGGTCACCGTCATCATCGGCGTGATCTTCGTGATCTGCGTGCTGACCTTTCGCAAGGGCGTGGTCGGCGAGGTGCAGGCCTTTCGGGAGCGGCGCCGCGCCGCCGCCAAGGCGGCTGCGAGCAGCGCCACCTGACCGGCGGTGGCGGGACGCCTTGCAGCGCCCCCCCCTTTCTGCAAAGTTCAAAGCGGCCGCCCTGGCCGCTTTTTTTATGCTCAGGCCCCGTCGCTGGACAGGGCGCGGCGCACATGCAGGGGCGTGACCAACTCGCCCTGGCCGTTGGGCACGGCTTGAATCCCGATGATGGGCACACCCGGCGCCACGCTGCCGAACAGGGCGGCAAACGCTGCGTCGGCGGCATCACGGCCCGCGGCAAAGCGCACAAGGCCCATGGGAATCACCGTGTCAGACGGCTCAAACAGATACTGGCGGTGGCTCAGATAAACCTCGACATAGGCGTGAAGGTCGGGGGACGGTGTCAGCCTGTCAGCCGCATGGATGTTGAAAATGAAGCCGCCCCCGGTGGCGCGATGTCATTGTGGAGCTCAGTGAAAAACTGGAGGCCGCCTGGGCAACAGGCACTTTTGACTTAAATACTCACCAGGGTAGCTGCTGGCCGCGGTAGTCCACCAGCGTCCCCGTGTCAGCCGGCGTCAGCGCGGCCAGCACCGCCTGCAGCTCGGCTGCGGCCTCTGGCGCGGGGCGCACGGCCAAGCCAGTTTTGGCGAAGGGCTGGGACAGCGGCGTGTCGACGGTGCCGGGGTGCAGCGCCACGCAAATGCCGTCCTTGTTTCGCCGGCGCATCTCGATCGACGCGGTCTTGACCAGCTGGTTCAGCGCCGCCTTGGACGCCCGGTAGCCGTACCAGCCGCCCAGCGTGTTGTCGCCGATGCTGCCAACCCTGGCCGACACAAAGCCGGCCACGCAGCGCCCCTGCCTTGGAAGCAAGGGCAGGAAATGCTTCATCACCAGCGCCGGACCGATGGCGTTGATGCGGAACACGTGGCTCAGGTAGTCGGCGTCCAGGTTGGCCCAGCTGCACTCGGGCTGGCCCTGCGCGCCGTGCAAAAAACCGCTGGCCACCACCAGCAGCCGAAGTTCAAGCTGCAACCCGGCGCACTGCGCCGCCACCCAGTCTGCAGCCGTTTTCAGGCTGGTTTCGTCCATATAGTCGATGGTCGGCGCAGTAGTACGGCCCAGGCGCAGCACCGCCGGGTAGGCGCCGGACAGTCCATCGGCCAAGGCCGCGCCCAGCCCGCCGCCCGCGCCTATCACCAGCGCCAGGCCGGGCGCGCGGTCACGGGTGCTGCGCGCATCCATCGTCGCTCCCGAAGCGCGTCAGGATTCGTCGTCAAGCAGGCGCACCCGCACGCTCTTGCCCTTGACCTTGCCCATGGACAGCTTGTGCAGGGCGTCGGCGGCAATCGTGCGGTCCACCGCCACGTAGGTCGAAAACTCGTTGACATTGATCTTGCCGACCTGCTCGCGCGTGAAGCCGGCTTCGCCGGTCAGCGCGCCCAGCACGTCGCCGGCGCGGATTTTTTCCTTGCGGCCGCCGACGATTTGCAGCGTGGCCATGGGCGGGCGCAGCGGCTCCTTGG
>NZ_JADMJK010000042.1 GCF_018780625.1 Polaromonas sp.
CCAGCCCGGTCAGCAGCACCACCAGATACAAGCGCACGCCGCTGGCCCAGCCCAGGGCGCCAGCCAAAGCGATCAGTTGCGCGGTGTCCAGGGCATTCATAAGCCCCCCACGCTTGTCGCTTCGCGTACTGCGCTGCCCCCCGAGGGGGCCGCTGCGCCTGCGGCCCGGCAAAGCCGGTTCCGCGGCCCTGGCTGGGGTGGAACCGCCCCCACGCTTGTCGCTTCGCGTCCTTTGCTGCCGCCTGCGGATGCGCGCATCAGGGGTCGCATGCTAGCCAGCCAGCCACGAAGGCTTGCGCTTTTGCAGGAAAGACTGCACACCCTCCCGGCCTTCGCTGCTGGTGCGGATGTCGGCAATGCCTTCGACGGTGCGGGCGATCAGCGGCGCCTCAATGGCCTGCCCGGCCACTTCCTGCACCAGCCGCTTGCAGCTGCGCACGGCGTTCGGACTGGCATTGACCAGCGCGCTCGTCAGTTCCGCCACCTTGGCGTCCAGGGCCTCGGCGCTGACCACTGCATGCACGAAGCCGATGCGGTGCGCTTCGCTCGCGTCAAAGCGCTCGGCGGTCAAAAAGTAGCGGTGTGCCGCGCGCGCGCCCATGGCGCGGATCACATACGGGCTGATGGTGGCCGGAATCAGCCCCAGCTTGACTTCGCTGAGGCAAAAGTTCGCCGTGTCCACGCTGACCGCCATGTCGCAGGCGGCCACCAGTCCCATGCCTCCGGCATACACATCGCCCTGGATGCGGGCAATGGTGGGCTTGGGGCATTCGTACATCACGCGCAGCATCTCGGCCAGCGCGGCCGCGTCGGCCAGGTTTTCGGCGCGGGTGTAGTCGGCCATGCGGCGCATCCAGTTCAAATCAGCCCCGGCGCAAAAGGCCGGGCCCACGGCGGCCAGCACCACCGCGCGCACCTCGGCACGACTGGCGGCATCCTGGAAGGCGGCGGTAATCTCGGCAATCACCTCGTCGTTGAAGGCGTTGCGGATGTCGGGGCGGCTGAGCGTGAGCGTCAGCACGGCGCCTTGCTGGGTGGTTTGCAGTGCGGTCGTCATGGCATTACATCCTGAACAGGCCGAACTTCGTCTCGGGGATAGGCGCATTCTGCGACGCGCTCAGGCCCAGCGCGAGCACGCGGCGCGTGTCGGCCGGGTCGATCACACCGTCGTCCCACAGCCGCGCCGTCGCGTAGTAGGGATGGCCCTGGTGTTCGTACTGGCTGCGGATCGGCGCCTTGAAGGCTTCTTCTTCGTCGGCCGTCCACGCGCCGCCCTTGCCCTCGATGCCGTCGCGCTTGACGGTGGCGAGCACGCCGGCGGCCTGGTCGCCGCCCATCACGCTGATGCGCGCATTCGGCCACATCCACAGGAAGCGCGGCGAAAACGCGCGGCCGCACATGCCGTAGTTGCCGGCGCCAAAACTGCCGCCGATGATGATGGTGAACTTCGGAACCGCCGCCGTGGCCACGGCGGTGACCATCTTGGCGCCGTTGCGGGCAATGCCTTCGTTTTCGTACTTGCGCCCGACCATGAAGCCGGTGATGTTCTGCAAAAACACCAGCGGAATCTTGCGCTGGCAGCACAGCTCGATGAAGTGCGTGGCCTTGAGCGCCGACTCGCTGAACAAAATGCCGTTGTTGGCGATGATGCCTACGGCCAAGCCTTCGATGTGCGCAAAGCCGCAGACCAGCGTGGTGCCGTAGCGCGCCTTGAACTCGTCGAATTGGCTGCCGTCCACGATGCGGGCAATGATCTCGCGCACGTCAAACGGCTTGCGCACATCGACCGGAATCACGCCATACAGCTCCTCTGCTACAAATTTAGGAGCTATTGGCGCAGATACTGATTGGGCTGGAGCCTTGTTTTTATTCAAATTCTTGACCGAGGCCCGGGCCAGCGCCAGCGCATGCAGGTCGCTTTGCGCCAGGTGGTCGGCCACGCCCGACAGGCGGGTGTGGACATCGCCGCCGCCCAAATCTTCGGCGGTCACGACTTCGCCGGTCGCGGCCTTGACCAGCGGCGGGCCGCCCAAAAAGATCGTGCCCTGGTTCTTGACAATGATGCTTTCGTCGCTCATGGCCGGCACATAGGCGCCGCCTGCGGTGCAGCTGCCCATGACCACGGCGATCTGCGAGATGCCCAGCGCGCTCATGTTGGCCTGGTTGAAGAAGATGCGGCCGAAATGGTCGCGGTCGGGGAACACGTCGTCCTGGTTCGGCAAATTGGCGCCGCCCGAGTCGACCAGGTAGATGCAGGTCAGGTTGTTCTGCTGGGCGATTTCCTGCGCGCGCAGGTGCTTCTTGACGGTCAGCGGGTAGTAGGTGCCGCCCTTCACCGTGGCGTCGTTGCAGACGATCATGCAGTCCACGCCGCTGACGCGGCCGATGCCGACGATCAGGCCGGCACACGGCGCGTCGCCGTGGTACATGCCGAGCGCGGCCAGCGGCGCAACTTCGAGGAACGGCGTGCCGGGGTCGAGCAGCATCTGCACGCGGTCGCGCGGCAGCAGCTTGCCGCGCGCCGTGTGGCGGGCTCTAGCGACTTCGCCGCCGCCGGCAGCGGCCTTGGCGAGCTGCACATGGAGGTCGTCCACCAGCGCGCGCATGGCGGCGGCATTGGCCTGGAAGTCGGCGGAACGGGCGTTGAGTTGGGTGTCTAGCGTGGTCATGGTTCCGATTTCTTTCAGGCGTATCAAGCGGTTTTGTCTTCTTCCAGCCCGAGCTGGTTTTTCATTTCGTCGCGGATCTTGAACTTCTGGATCTTGCCGGTCACCGTCATCGGGAAGCCCGGCACGAAGCGAATGTAGCGCGGCACCTTGTAGTGCGCAATCTTGCCCTTGCAGAAGTCGCGGATCTCGTCTTCGACTAGCGTTTCGCCGGGCCGGGCCACGATCCAGGCGCACAGTTCCTCGCCGTAGCGCTTGTCGGGCAGGCCCACGACCTGCACGTCCTGCACCTTGGGGTGGCGGTATAAAAACTCCTCGATCTCGCGCGGGTAGATGTTCTCGCCGCCGCGAATCACCATGTCCTTGATGCGGCCGACGATGTTGACGTAGCCTTCGCTGTCCATGGTGGCCAGGTCGCCGGTGTGCATCCAGCCGTCGGCGTCAATCGACTCGTGCGTGCGCACCGGGTCGTCCCAGTAGCCGTGCATGACCGAATAGCCGCGCGTGCAGAATTCGCCCGACACGCCGGGCGCGACGATCTCGCGGGTCTCGGGGTCGATGATCTTGACTTCAAGGTGCGGCTGCACCAGGCCCACGGTCGAGACGCGCTTGGCTAGCGGCGTGTCGACGGAACTCTGGCAGCTCACCGGACTGGTCTCGGTCATGCCGTAGGCAATCGTGATCTGGCCCAGGTTCATGTCGCTGACCACGCGCTTCATGACCTCGGTCGGGCACGGCGAGCCGGCCATGATGCCGGTGCGCAAGGTGGACAGATCGAACTCGGCAAAGCGCGGATGGTCGAGCTCGGCGATGAACATCGTCGGCACGCCGTGCAGGCCGGTGCATTTCTCGTCCTGCACGGTTTGCAGCACGCTGAGCGCGTCAAAACCGTCGTTCGGATAGACGATGGTGGCACCGTGCGTCAGGCAGGCCAGGTTGCCCAGCACCATGCCGAAGCAGTGGTAGAGCGGCACCGGGATGCAGAGGCGGTCGGCCGGCGTCAGCTTCATCGCCTCGCCAATGAAAAAGCCGTTGTTCAGGATGTTGCGGTGCGTCAGCGTCGCGCCCTTGGGGAAACCGGTGGTGCCGCTGGTGAACTGCAGGTTGATCGGGTCGGTGGCCTTGAGCGTGGCGGCGATGGCGGCCAGCCGCGCGTCGTCGGGGTTGCCGCTGGTGAGCAGATCGGAGAAGCGCGTCAATCCGGGCTGATCCTCGCCCTGCCCGGCTTCGTCAATCCAGACCACGGTGTGCAGATGCGGCAACGTGACGGATTCAAGCTTTCCGGGCTGGCCATGCGCCCATTCGGGCGCCAGTTCGCGCAGCATGCCGAGGTAGTCGCTGGTCTTGAAGCGCGCCATGGTGACCAGCGCCCGGCAAGCCACCTTGTTGAGTGCGTATTCGACTTCGGCGGTGCGGTAGGCCGGGTTGATGTTGACCAGGATCAGGCCGACCTTGGCCGTGGCCAGTTGCAGCAGCACCCATTCGGCGTTGTTGTGCGACCAGATGCCGACGCGCTCGCCGGGCTGCAGACCCAGGCCCAGCAGTGCGCTGGCCAGGCGATCGGTTTCACGCTGCAGTTCAAGGTAGGTGTAGCGGCGGCCCTGATGGACGCTGACCAGCGCGTCATGGTCGGGCTGGCGCGCCGCGAGGGCGTCAAAAAATGCGCCTATGGGCTGCTCGATCAGCGGCACATCGGTAGCGCCACGGGCGTAGCTGCGCGTGAAAGGTGGCTTGAAGGGCGCGGCGGAAAGTTCTTCGCTCATGGTGGTCTCCTTGCGGCCGCCAGCGTGGGCGGTTTGGGACAGTATGACGCAAGCGCGCCCGCGCCGGCCCACCCGCATGGGCCATGATGGTTGCAAATCGTGCCAGCTGCAGGCACACTCGCCATGATGACCCCGCGCCTTCCCCTGCCCGCCGTCGGCAGCCCCCGCCCTGCCGATACCCCCGCAATCACGCCGATGGCCTTTGTACAGGCCATCGTGCTGGCCTACCAGCGCCGTAGCCTGAGCCCCGACCGGGCACTGGCGCAGGCACAAATTGCGCCATTTTCGGTTGCCGATACGGCATCGCGCATCACGGCCTGGCAGATGGAGCGCATCTCGGGTGCGGCCATGCAGGAGTTGAGCGACGAAGCGCTGGGCTGGTTCAGCCGGCGCCTGCCCTGGGGCAGTTACGGCATGCTGGCGCGCGCCTCCATCAGCGCGCCCAGCCTGGGCGTGGCGCTCCAGCGCTGGTGCCGCCACCACGGGCTGCTGGCCGACGACATCACGCTCACGCTCACGGCATCTGGCGGCACGGCCACGCTGCAGATCACCGAACACCGCGACCTGGGCCCGCTGCGCGAGTTCTGCCTGGTCTCGGTGCTGCGCAACATTCTGGGCGTGGCCTGCTGGCTGATCGACTCGCGCATTCCGCTGCTGGCCGCGCAGTTTCCGTTTGCCGCCCCGCCGCACCAGGGCGTCTACGGCGTGCTGTTTTCCGGCCCCACGGCGTTTGGCGCGTCGCCGGCGGCGATCCAGTTCGACGCACGCTACCTGGCGCTGGCGCTGCGGCGCGACGAGCGCGCGCTCCAGCAGATGCTGCAGCGCGCCCTGCCGCTCACGGTGCTGCCCTACCGGCGCGACCGGCTGCTGGTGCAGCGGGTGCGCCAGGCGCTGGCCAGCCACCCCACGCAAACCCACAACGCCAACGCCGTGGCGGCCCTGCTCAATGTTTCGCCGCGCACGCTGCACCGCCAGCTGAAAGACGAAGGCGCCACGCTGCAGGCGCTAAAAGACGAGGTGCGGCGCGCCTGCGCGCTGGAGTTGCTGCTGCGCACCACCCGCCCCATCAAGCAGGTGGCCGAAGCGGCGGGCTTTCAGAACGAGAAAAGCTTTATCCGCGCCTTCCGGGGCTGGACCGGCCAGTCGCCGGCGGCATTTCGACAAGGCAGGACGCCGATGGTTTGAGACGCCCTATCCGTTCACAACTTCTGTGGACAAGTTTGTGTACGACCATAGGGAAAACCCTCGGATGCATTGCCTGGCGCGGCTTTCAACAGGATGCCTGCCAAACAGGCAGTGTGCGTAAGTCGCGGCCTGGCCGGTCGCTCAGGCCGCCGCCAGCAGCCCCGGCAAGTCGGCCATGTGGACAAACAGGCGGCTCGCACCGGCCTGATGCAGCGCCGCACCCTGTTCGGGCAGCGGGCAATAAGCCCAGACCGTAGCGCCGGCAGCGACGCCGGCCGTCACGCCGGTCGTCGTGTCCTCGATCACCAGGCAGCGCGTCCCGGCCGCGCCCAGGTGCGCGGCGGCGGCCAGGTACACATCGGGCGCCGGCTTGGAGCGCGGCATTTCGTGGCCACTGAAGATGCGGCCCGCAAAATAATCCATCAGCCCGACCTGCGCCAGCTGCATTTCCACCTTGAAGCGGTCGGCGCCCGACGCGCAGGCAATGCGCTCGGCCACATGGGCGTGCGCGGCGGCCACGGCTTCGTGCGCGCCGGCGATCGCCTGCAGGCGCGCCTGAAGTTCGCGGTTGCGCCGGTCATAGAACTCGGCCATCCAGTCCTCGGTCAGCGGCTGGCCGGTTTTGGCTTCGATCAGGAGGCGCTCGTCGCGCACCGCCTTGCCCACGAACACGCGCATGCATTCCTCGGGCGACAACAGCCAGCCGCCTTCTTCGAGCATGTCGCGCAGCACGCCGTTGGTGATGGGCTCGCTGTCCACCAGCACGCCATCGCAGTCGAACAAGATGGCTTCAAAGGTCATGGTTACTCACTTTTTAATAGCTAATGACTACCGTACTTATTGGACCAAAGGCCGATTTCGCACTAAAACTGGTCGCCATCGACGTAAAACCAGCATCCCTGCTCCCGCACAAAGCGGCTGCGCTCATGCAAGCGATGCGCGCGGCCGCCCTCGCGAAAGCGTGCCACGAACTCGACTTCGGCATGGTCGGCGTCGAGCCGCCGGTGCGAGCGCACGTCCAGCCCCAGCCATTTCGTGCCGGGGTCCAGCGTGAGGTCCGTGGGTCGGGTGCTGGCATGCCAGGTGACCAGCAGGTAGTCACGGCGGCCGAGCACGAAAGCGCTGTAGCGCGAACGCATCAGCGATTCGGCGTCGGGTGCGGGCACGGGCGCACGCTCGTCCAGGTACGGGTCGCAGCAGGCGGAAAAAGGCAGGGGCTGGGTTTTGGCTGGTTTGGCCGCAGGGACCGAGGTGCGGCCGCAGGGGCAAGGGTTTGTCATGTCGCTTATTTTTACAGACTTCAGCTTGGCTTCGGCCTTGATGTCAGGAGCGCCCTGGGCCGCGTCTCAACGCCCGCGTGGTGTTGACGAAGCGCAAATGAACGCAAGACTATAGGCAAATCTGGCGCTGAAAGCCAACTATTATTCTTGCCCCGCGTCTCCTGAAGCATAATTGGCGTGTTCGGGTTGAAAATACCCGCACAGATTCGGTGATCGGTAAGTTTCGCGCGCTACAGCGGTACGTTGAAGATTTGTTGTGCTTTCGGGACCCCATCGCTTTTGTTTTTATGTTTTAGAGGAGTCCCAACATGGGCAACAAACTATACGTCGGCAACCTTCCTTACACAGTGCGTGACGAAGATCTGCAACAGTCTTTCGGTCAATTTGGCTCTGTTACCAGCGCCAAAGTCATGATGGAGCGCGACACCGGCCGCTCAAAAGGTTTCGGCTTTGTCGAAATGGGCAACGATGCCGAAGCGCAAGCCGCAATCGCCGGCATGAACGGTCAGTCGCTTGGCGGCCGTAGCATCACCGTGAACGAAGCCCGTCCGATGGAAGCTCGTCCTCCACGTACCGGCGGCTTCGGCGGCGGCGGTGGCGGCTACGGCGGTGGTGATCGTTCCGGCGGCGGCGGCTACGGCGGCGGCGGCGATCGTTCCGGCGGTGGCGGCTACGGCGGCGGCGGTCGCGGCGGCTACTAAGCCCTGCAAACCCAGTCAACGGCAGAAATGCCGTTGCACACCAGCTTTCTCAGCCTTGCGCTGAGCAAAGCAAAAAAGGCTTCGAAACTTCGGTTTTGAAGCCTTTTTTCTTGGGCGCTACCCCATCGCGGTATCACAATTGGGCTGCGGGAGGCAGGAACCCGCAACGCGTGACAAACCCCATGCCAACCAGTTCAAGCCAGGCGCCCCACCTCAGCCAGCAACCGCGTCACCCACAGGCGCCACCAGCCCCATCCGGTCCATTGCCGCAGCCAGTTGCCCCACGGTCCGGTCCACCTGGTGCCACTTCTCCAGCCCGAACAGCCCGACGCGAAAGGTCATGAAATCCGCACCTTCGTCGCACTGCAGCGGCACGCCGGCGGCGGTCTGCAGGCCTTGGTCCAGGAATTTTTTGCCTGACTGGATCTCGGGGTCGGTGGTGTAGCTGACCACCACGCCGGGCGCCTTGAAGCCGTCGGCCGCCACGCTGGGCAGGCCGCGGCTTTCGAACAGCGCACGCACCTTGCTGCCCAGCGCTTCCTGCTCGGCCTTCACCCTGGCGAAACCGTAGGCCTGCGTTTCCTGCATGGCGGCGCGCAGGCGCGTCAGCGCGTCGGTGGGCAAGGTGGCGTGGTAGGCATGGCCGCCTTTTTCGTAGGTTTCCATGATCTGCAGCCACTTCTTCAGGTCGCAGGCAAAGCTGGTGCTGGCGGTGCCTTCAATGGCCGCGCGGGCGCGCTCGCTGAGCATGACCATGGCGCAGCAGGGCGAACTGCTCCAGCCTTTTTGCGGCGCAGAAATCAGCAGGTCCACGCCGGTGGCTTGCATGTCCACCCACATGGCGCCCGAGGCGATGCAGTCGAGCACGAACAGGCCGCCCACGGCATGCACGGCGTCAGCCACAGCGCGCAGGTAGTCGTCGGGCAGGATCATGCCAGAGGCGGTTTCGACATGCGGCGCAAAAACGACGGCGGGCTTTTCGCGGGCGATGGCCGCCTGCACCTCGGCAATCGGTGCGGGCACCCACGGGGCCTGGGCGCCGGGGCTGGTCTTGCGGGCCTTGAGCACGGTGGACGATGCGGGAATGTTGCCCATGTCGAAGATCTGCGTCCAGCGGTAGCTGAACCAGCCGTTACGGATCACCAGCACCGGCTTGCCGGTGGCGAATTGACGCGCCACGGCTTCCATGCCGTAGGTGCCGCTGCCGGGCACCAGCGCCACGGAATGCGCCTTGTACACGTCTTTGAGGATGCGGGAGATGTCGGTCATCACGCCCTGGAAGCTGCGCGACATGTGGTTGAGCGCGCGGTCGGTATAGACCACCGAGAACTCAAACAGGCCGTCGGGGTCGATGTTGGGCAAGAGTCCGGGCATGGTGTTGTCTCCCTGTCGTTG
>NZ_JADMJK010000169.1 GCF_018780625.1 Polaromonas sp.
TGCACCAGCAGCAGCAGGCCTTCGCGCTGCATCGCTTCCAGGGTCTTGTAGGTTTTGCGCAGGTCGGTCACGCCCGCGTCGCTGTTGGTGGTGGCGCCAGCCGGGTAGAGCTTGGCCGCCACCACGCCGGCGTCCTTGGCCCGCTTGATCTCGTCGGCGGCCAGGTTGTCGGTCAGGTACAGCGTCATCAGCGGCTCGAAGGCCATGCCCTCGGGCACGGCCGCCTGAATGCGGGCGCGGTAAGCCAGTGCCAGCGCGGCAGTGGTCACCGGCGGGCGCAAATTGGGCATGATGATGGCCCGGCCAAACTGCGCCGCCGTATGCGGCACCACCGTTTGCAGGGCCTCGCCGTCGCGCACATGCAGATGCCAGTCGTCGGGGCGGGTGATGGTGAGGGTAGTGGCTGAAGTCATGGGCTGAATTGTCGCACTGGCGGCGCGGCTCCGTGCCAGACTTCGCGTCACCCGGCGCTGGACAATGCCCTCAGGAACGCCTTGCCAGCAACTGGGACGCGAGTTGCGTCAAGGCGTCGCTGTAGACGTTTTGCGGCAATGCTTGCAAGGCGTCCAGGGCACGCCGCGCTTCCACGGCGGCAGCGTCCCGCGTGGCCTGCAATGCGCCCGTCTGGTGAACGATTGCAATGATCTGCGCCATCTGCTCCGTTCCACCGCTTTCAATCGCGTGCCGGATCAGCGCGCACTCCTGTTCCGTCCCGCGCTGCATCGCAATGATCAGGGGCAGCGTCGCCTTGCCTTCGCGCAGGTCATCACCCAGATTTTTGCCCATTTCAGAAACGTCGCCATCGTAGTCCAGCACGTCGTCAATGACCTGAAATGCGGTGCCCAGCGCCTGCCCGTAGTCGGCACAATGCTGCTCAACAGCCGGTGACGACTGCGCCAGCACGGCCGCCAGCCGGGCACTGGCCTCAAACAGCTTGGCCGTCTTGGACCGGATCACGCGCAGATAGCCGGCTTCGTCGAGCGAAGCGTCGTGCGTGTTCATCAGTTGCTGCACTTCGCCCTCGGCAATCACGTTGGTCGCTTCGGAGAGGATTTCCATGATGCGCATATCCCCTGCATCCACCATCATCTGAAAGGCCCGTGAATGCAGGAAATCGCCTACCAGCACGCTGGCGGGGTTGCCAAAACTTTCGTTGGCGGTGGCGCGGCCGCGGCGCAGCGTGGACTCGTCCACGACGTCGTCATGCAGCAAGGTCGCAGTGTGAATAAACTCCACCACAGCGGCCAGGTTGAAGCGTTGCGCGCCACGATAGCCCAGCGCGCCGCACATCAGCAGCAAGAGCGATGGCCGCAGCCGTTTGCCGCCTGCGGCAATGATGTACTGCGACACCTGGCTGACCAGCGCCACTTCGGATTGCAGGCGACGGTGAATCACCGCGTCCACTTCGCGCATGTCATCGGCAATCAGGGCAAGGGCTGCAGCGGTATTTGAAGAATTGGCAGACAAGAGACAGTCCAGACGTTAAGTTTGACCTGATTATAGAAAGCACTTACACCCGCCCCACACCAGGCCAGGACAGGCATGGCGAATCAGCCGCAGGCGGGGAACTTGCCGCTTTTCAAGCCCCGTGCTAGAATACTTGGCTCTGTGGGAATCCGTCCGCAGAACTCAATTTACGAGGTCTCACATGTACGCGGTCATAAAAACCGGCGGCAAACAATACAAAGTTGCTGCTGGAGAAAAAATTAAAGTAGAACAGATCACTGCGGACGTAGGCCAAGAGATCGTTATTGACCAGGTATTGGCTGTCGGCGAAGGCAGTTCAATCAAGGTTGGTACGCCCTTGGTTTCCGGCGCAACTGTTACGGTCACTGTCGTGTCTCACGGCAGGCACGACAAAATTCGCATTTTCAAAATGCGTCGTCGCAAGCACTATCAGAAGCGCCAGGGTCACCGGCAGAACTTCACTGAACTGCTTATCGGCGCTATCGCCGGTTAATCAGTAAAGTACCAGGAGTAACGAAAAATGGCACAGAAAAAAGGCGGCGGCTCTACGCGAAACGGGCGTGATTCACAGCCCAAAATGCTGGGCGTCAAGAAATTTGGCGGCGAAGTGATCAACGCAGGCAGCATCATCGTGCGCCAGCGCGGCACCAAGTTCCATCCAGGCGTCAATGTCGGCATCGGCAAAGACCACACCCTGTTTGCACTGGTTGATGGCTCGGTATCCTTTGCCATCAAGGGCGCGCTGAACAAGCACACCGTCAACGTGACCCCGGCGTAAGCCGATCACTTCGATGGCATCGAAGCCCCGACCTGTCGGGGCTTTTTTGTTTGTAAACTGCCCCCAAGTAACCCTTCCCTACGCACTCTCCACTCCATCATGAAATTTGTTGACGAAGCTTATATTGACATTGCCGCAGGCGATGGCGGGAGCGGTTGCGTCTCGTTCAGCCACGAAAAATACAAAGAATTCGGTGGCCCGAACGGGGGCGATGGGGGGCGCGGCGGCCATGTGTATGCCGTTGCGGACATCAACCTCAATACCTTGGTGGACTTCCGTTTCTCGCGCCGCCACGAGGCGCGCAACGGCCAGCACGGCATGGGCTCTGACATGTTTGGCGCCAAGGGCGACGACGTCATCCTGAAAATGCCGGTCGGCACCATCCTGACCGATGCGGAAACCGGCGAAGTTCTTTTTGAACTGCTGGTGCCTGGTGAGCAAATTTTGATCGCCAAAGGAGGCGATGGCGGTTTTGGCAATCTGCGCTTCAAAAGCTCGACCAACCGCGCGCCGCGCAGCAAGACACCAGGCTGGCCCGGCGACCGAAAAAGCCTGAAGCTTGAACTGAAAGTGCTTGCCGATGTGGGTCTGCTCGGCATGCCCAATGCCGGAAAGTCCACCTTTATCTCGGCCGTGTCCAATGCACGGCCACGCATTGCCGACTATCCGTTCACCACCTTGCACCCCAACCTGGGCGTGGTGCGGGTCGGCCCGGAGCAAAGCTTCGTGGTGGCGGACTTGCCAGGTCTCATTGAAGGCGCGTCGGAAGGTGCGGGTTTGGGGCATTTGTTTTTGCGGCACCTGCAGCGCACCCGGCTTTTGCTGCACATTGTGGATTTGGCGCCCTTTGATGAAAACGTCGATCCGGTCGCACAGGCCAAGGCGATTGTGGGCGAACTCAAAAAATACGACGATGCGCTTTCCAAAAAGCCGCGCTGGCTGGTATTGAACAAGCTCGACATGGTCGACGCCGATCACCGGGCCGCTGTCGTCAAGGACTTTGTCAAGCGCTTCAAGTTCAAAGGCCCTGTTTTTGAGATTTCTGCCCTGACGCGTGAAGGCTGCGAGCAACTCGTGAAAACGATTTATCAGCACGTCAAGGAAGTCCAGAAAAGCGAGCAACCCGAGGAAGAAATCGATCCCCGGTTTGTCGAACTGCCGCCTGAGCCGCAATAACTTCTGGTTTCCGGCTGACTCTCTGGCGGGCGCAAGGGGGCGCTTGCTATAAAAACAATAGCCTCTTGTGCCCGTACACAAAGGGCTAAAGGGCTAAAGCCTTAAAGTACAAAAATGCAAGTTCTTGCAGGTTCACCTGTTCTGCGCAACGCCAAGCGCATTGTGGTCAAAGTGGGCTCCAGCCTTGTGACTGACGAAGGCCGCGGTCTTGATGCAGTCGCCATCGGCCAATGGTGCGAACAGCTGGCCACCCTGGTCAAAAACGGCTACGAAGTCATCATGGTGAGCAGCGGCGCCATCGCCGAGGGCATGAAGCGACTGGGCTGGACCGCCCGCCCCAAAGCCATCCATGAGTTGCAGGCCGCCGCCGCAGTGGGCCAGATGGGCCTGGTCCAGGTCTATGAAACCCAACTGCGCAAAAATGGCGTTGGCAGTGCGCAGGTGCTGCTCACACATGCCGACCTGGCCGACCGTGAGCGCTACCTCAATGCCCGCTCCACCCTGTTGGCCTTGCTGCAGTTGGGCGTGGTACCGGTCATCAATGAAAACGACACCGTCGTCAACGACGAAATCAAGTTTGGCGACAACGATACCCTGGGGGCCTTGGTGGCCAACCTGGTCGAAGCGGATGCGCTGGTCATCCTGACCGACCAGAAAGGCTTGTACACCGCCGATCCGCGCAAGGACCCTGCTGCGCAATTTGTGCATGAAGCCCAAGCCGGCGATGCCGCCCTGGAAGCCATGGCGGGCGGTGCAGGTTCCAGCATTGGCAAGGGCGGCATGATCACCAAGATCCTGGCAGCAAAGCGTGCAGCAGGCTCAGGCGCGTCCACCGTCATCGCTTGGGGTCGCGAGCCGCAAGTCCTGATCCGGCTGACGCAGGGCGAAGCGATTGGGACGCTGCTGGTGGCGCAAACTCAGAAAATGCAGGCCCGCAAGCAATGGATGGCAGACCATCTGCAACTGCGCGGCGCCGTCACAGTGGATGCAGGCGCAGCCAGCAAGGTGCGCAACGAAGGCAAGAGCCTGCTACCGATTGGCATGACTGCGGTGCAAGGCGATTTTTCACGCGGCGACGTGATTGCCGTCCGGGATCCTGATGGCGCAGAAATTGCACGGGGCCTGGCCAACTACTCAAGCGCGGAAGCCGCTCTTATTTGCCGAAAGGCATCATCGGAATTCGAAAAATTGCTGGGTTACACGGGAGAGCCGGAAATGGTTCACCGCACAAACCTGGTCCTCAGCCGGTAAAATGTCATGGATGCTGTGCATTGTGTTGCGTTATGCATTGCATCCAGAAAAACTACAGCTTGAATGGCTTAGTTCTGGCCCTGTAGCCGGCTAATGATTTCCGGCACCGAAGACGGGGGTGCAGCGTTTTCGCAGGCCCCGGCCTTGGCGAATTGCAGCGCATGCCTTGACGCGGCGCCGCTAAAAAGAGAGCGCCACTCAGCATTGGCAACCGCACGCCACTGCCCATCCGGTGTATAGCGTGCATACGTCTTGAATTCTGCGGTGGCACAGCGTATGCCCTCGTACATGACGTTTGTTGCGCCACTGGCACTGGTTGCGACCATCACGTAGCGCACCACGCCGTCGCTGCTGGAAATACGAAGTGCCGCCGGATCGACACCATAGACCAGAGAGGCGTTGGGGGACACGTCAAACGTGATCAGCTTGCCGACATCAAAGGCGGGCGGCGGTGGCACTTCAATTTCTTTCCAATCCGGGTTGTCCACTGCCCGCTGAGCCCATGCCGTACCCGTCAGGCCGATCAAAAGCGCACCAAGAATCACAAAGGTCTGTTTTGGTGTCACGTTTTCGGGGTCCCGGGATCAGCGCCAAAGCTGGTTTGTGGATCAGGTTCAAAGGTCGCGCCAGGTGGTAACTCAAACATGAAGCCAAATCCTGGCACAGCAACGCGCTGGGGATCCTGCGCAAGGCCCGAACCGACTTCACCGGCCAGGCTCACCGACTGATCACGCTGGTGCATGCCAGCACGCAAGTAGCGGTTGCGATGATCGGGGCGGGAATCGAACCGGAAATCACAGCGCGGCACGAAGCGCGACAGTTCCGTGAGCGCCATTTCATAGACGCCCCGCTTGAACTCCACCACGACATCGAGCGGCACCCAGTAGTCGTTCCAGCGCCAGGCATCGAACTCTGGATGATCTGTGGCGCGCAGGTTCAGATCCCAGTCGTGTCCGACCAGTTGCAGCAGGAACCAGATTTGCTTCTGGCCTTTGTAATGTCCGCGCGCATCGCGGCGGATGAACCGGTCAGGCACCTCATAGCGCAACCAGTCTCGGGTACGGGCAAGCACCTGAACGTGCTGCGGGTGTAGTCCGACCTCCTCATGCAACTCGCGAAACATGGCCTGCTCGGGATTTTCGCCCCGGTCAATGCCACCCTGCGGAAACTGCCATGAGTGGGTACGGATACGTTTGCCCCAAAATACCTGACTTCTCTGGTTGAGCAAGATGATGCCGACGTTGGGCCGAAAGCCGTCCCGGTCAAGCATAATCAAACCTCAAATTTTTAAACTGCGTCCATTATGCACAGCGAAGGCCCCGGCGCCAAGCACAGCGCACGGCACCAGCCCCAAAACCACCCCAAAGCCCAGAAAAATAGCCCATGAAAGCCTCCCAGTTCTTCATTTCCACCCTGAAAGAAGCCCCTGCGGACGCGGAAGTTGTGAGCCATCAGCTCATGACCCGCGCGGGCCTGATTAAAAAACTGGGCGCCGGCATTTACAACTACATGCCCATGGGCCTGCGCGTGATCCGTAAAGTCGAGGCCATTGTTCGCGAGGAAATGAACCGCGCCGGCGCCATCGAAATGAGCATGCCGGTGATCCAGCCGGCTGAGCTCTGGCAGGAAACCGGCCGGTTTGAAGCCATGGGACCCGAGATGCTGCGCATCAAGGATCGCCATGGCCGCGATTTCGTGATCCAGCCCACCAGCGAAGAGGTCATTACCGATGTGATGCGCCAGGACATCAGGAGCTACAAGCAGCTGCCCAAAAACCTGTACCAGATCCAGACCAAGTTCCGCGACGAGCGCCGTCCGCGCTTCGGCCTGATGCGGGGTCGTGAATTCATCATGAAAGACGCCTACAGCTTTGACCGCGACCAGGCAGCAGCCAAGGCCAGCTATCAAAACATGGCGCAGGCCTACCGGCGGATTTTTGACCGCTTCGGACTGACCTACCGGGCCGTGGCCGCCGACAGCGGCGCCATTGGCGGCGACTTGAGCGAAGAGTTCCAGGTGATTGCTGCGACGGGCGAAGACGCCATCGTCTACTGCCCCACCAGCGACTATGCGGCCAATATGGAAAAGGCCGAAGCGCTGGCGCCTGCGGGCCCACGCCAGTCTGCGTCGCAGGCCATGGCCAAAACGCCCACCCCCGGCAAGGCGACCTGCGCCGAGGTCGCAGAGTTGCTCGGCATTGCGCTCGACACCACCGTCAAGTCACTGGTCTTGGCCACTGACCAGACCAACGAAGCCGGCGAAGTCATCAAGACGCAGGTCTGGCTGCTGTTGCTGCGTGGCGACCACAGCATGAACGAGGTCAAGGTCGGCAAGGTGCCTGGACTGGCAAGCTTCCGGTTTGCCAGCCTGGCCGAGATCGACGAGCACTTCGGCTGCGAGCCCGGCTACCTGGGACCCCTCAAGCTCAAGAAGCCGGTCAAGCTCGTCGTGGACCGCGAAGTCGCGGTTTTGGCCGATTGGATCTGCGGCGCCAACGAAGCTGACTTTCACATCACCGGGGTCAACTGGGGCCGCGACCTGCCAGAGCCCGACCTGATCGCCGACATCCGCAACGTGGTCGCAGGCGACCCCTCCCCCGACGGCAAGGGCGTACTGGCCATCGAGCGCGGCATTGAGGTCGGCCATGTTTTCTACCTCGGCACCAAATACAGCCAGGCCATGAACGCAACGTTCCTTGGTGAAAATGGCAAGCCGCAATTCCTGGAAATGGGCTGCTACGGCATAGGCATCACCCGGTTGCCGGCAGCCGCCATTGAGCAAAACCACGACGAGCGCGGCATCATCTGGCCCGACGCGATTGCGCCGTTTACCGTGGTACTGTGCCCGATCAGCCCTGACCGCTTCCCCGACGTCCAGGCGGCCGCTGACAAGCTCTACAAGGAACTTCTCGCCGCTGGTGTGGATGTGATTCTGGACGACCGCAACGAGCGGCCTGGCGCCATGTTTGCCGATTGGGAGTTAATAGGCGTGCCGCACCGCGTGACCATCGGAGACCGCGGGCTCAAAGAAGGCCAGCTCGAATACCAGCACCGCCGGGACACTGCAGCCAGCAAGATTGATGCGGCCGGCGCTTTGGACTTCCTCAAGGAAAAACTGGCGCTGTGAGGACTGTTTGACCGCCCCGGACAACCCTTCAAGAAGAAAGTGCCTGCTGCGCATAGCGAGTGCGGGAACACCGCTACTTTTTTCAGAGCAGGCAAGCGCTGGCTCGCAGCTTGAAGAGCCGCTCATGGACTCTGTGCGCACGGCACTGAATGCTGCCATTGCCAATCGTGCGCCGCCGGTACCAGAATTCAGGAACATTGAAAGCCGGCTGGTGTACCTGCGCTGGCTGGGGGCCATGGGCGACCGGCTCAAAAAGAAAAAGCCGGAGTGGCAGATACGCAAGGAATTTCTTCAAACCGTCTGGTATGAAGCCAAGCGTGCCGGACTGGATGTGACGCTGGTGCTGGGCCTGATTCAGGTCGAGAGTAACTTCCGCAAGTTTGCCGTGAGCCATGTAGGCGCGCGCGGCTATATGCAGGTCATGCCCTTCTGGACGCGGGTGATTGGCGATGGTGACGCTGGCCAGCTATTCCAGATGCAGACCAACCTGCGCTTTGGCTGTGTGATTCTGCGCCACTACCTGGACCGGGAAAAAGGCGACTTGTTTCTGGGGCTGGGCCGCTACAACGGATCGCGCGGCAAGGCGCCCTACCCCAACGCGGTACTGGGCGCCAGCAAGCAGTGGGAATTTAGCGGCTAGCGTGCCGTTTCAAGTCGCTGGGGACTCACACGACAGCGTGCGTGGCGCCAGAAAATTCGCGTTCCCGGGCAAACCAGTCCAGAACCGGAACGGTGCCTGGCAAGACAGGCTGCACCGTGACCGGCAAAGCCTGCCAGGCAAACGACTGACCTTCGTGCATCTGCAACTCGCCGGTCCAGTCAAATACCTTGCAGAAATTGAGGCGGACCAAGGCGTGCGGGTAATCGACCATTTCGACCTTCCAAGGGTGGACTGCACCGATGGTGACGCCGATTTCTTCCTGAAGCTCGCGGCGCAGCGCCTGCTCCACGCTCTCGCCGAGCTCCAGCTTGCCGCCCGGAAACTCCCAGTAGCCTTCATAGACCTTGCCGCAAGGGCGAGACGTGAGCAGAAACTGGCCATCAGCCTGAATCAGCACGCCGACCGCCACGTCTACCACCTGGCGGTCGGCGCCGCCCTGGCGGGGCAGCCCGGCGTCGGCGACCAAGACACTCATACCAG
>NZ_JADMJK010000134.1 GCF_018780625.1 Polaromonas sp.
GTTCGAGCTCGACCCCCGCTTTTTCGGGGCAGCACAGGTTGCCCGAAGCGCAGCGTAGGGACCCAGACTGCGGGTCGCCTTTTCTTTGGTTACTTTCTTTTGGCGAAGCAAAAGAAAGTGACTTGCCGCCGGGCAACCCCCGGCCAGCCCAACCTGGCAACGCCAGCCCAGCCCCGACAGGCAGCGGAACAGCAACCATGAACCTGTCCGAACCCTTCGTAAGAAGACCCGTCGCCACCGTCCTCCTCACCATAGGCCTGGCACTGGCCGGCATAGGCGCATTCTTCGTGCTGCCTGTCTCGCCCCTGCCGCAAGTGGACTTCCCCGCCATCTCGGTCAGCGCGTCGCTGCCCGGCGCCAGCCCCGCCACCATGGCCAGCAGCGTGGCTACACCGCTGGAGCGGCGGCTGGCCGTGATTGCGGGCGTCAATGAAATCACCTCCAACAGCGGCACCGGTTCGACCCGCATCAGCCTGCAGTTCGACCTGAACCGCAAGATCGACGCCGCCGCCAGGGAAGTGCAGGCCGCCATCAACGCCTCGCGCGCCGACCTGCCGGCCACGCTGCGCAGCAACCCGACTTACCGCAAGGCCAACCCGGCGGCAGCACCCGTCATCATCCTGGCGCTCACTTCCAGGACCCGCTCGCCGGGGCAGATCTATGACGAGGTGTCCAACCTCGTGCAGCAAAAAATTGCGCAGGTGCCGGGCGTCGGCGATGTGGAACTGGGCGGCGGCTCGCTGCCTGCCGTACGGGTCGAGATGAACCCGTTTGCGCTCAACCGCTACGGCGTCAGCATGGAGGACGTGCGCACCACCCTGCAGTCGGCCAACGCCAACCGGCCCCGCGGCGCGATTGAAGGCAACGGCCAGCGCCTGCAGATTTACGCAGGCGCCAACACCGCCACGGACGGGCGCCGCGCCGCCGATTACCAGGACCTGGTGGTGGCCTGGCGCAACGGGGCGGCGGTGCGGCTCGGCGATGTCGCGCAGGTTCTGGATGGCGTGGAAAACAACAACACGCTGGGGCTTTTTAACGGCCAGCCCGCCGTCATCGTGCTGGTCACGCGCCAGCCCGACGCCAACGTGATTGCCACGGTAGACGGCGTGCGCGCCCTGCTGCCCGAGCTGCAGGCCCAATTGCCCCCGGACGTCAAGCTGCAAGTGGCGTCAGACAGTACCAATTCGATACGCGCGTCGCTGCATGAAGTGGAAATCACGCTGCTCATTTCGACTGCGCTGGTGGTGCTGGTGGTCAGCGCTTTCCTGCGCAGCGCACGCGCCACCGTCATTCCGGCCGTGGCCACGGTGGTATCGCTGCTGGGCACTTTTTGTGTGATGTACCTGCTGGGGTTCAGCCTGAACAACCTGAGCCTGATGGCGCTCACGGTAGCGACCGGCTTCGTGGTGGACGACGCCATCGTGGTGCTGGAAAACACCAGCCGCCACATTGAAGCCGGCATGGACCGCTTCAAGGCGGCGCTGCTGGGCGCGCGCGAAGTCGGGTTCACGGTGCTGTCCATCAGCCTGTCGCTGGTCGCGGTGTTCATTCCGCTGCTGTTCATGGGCGGGCAGACCGGCCGGCTGTTCCGCGAATTCGCCGTCACGCTGTCGGCCGCCGTGCTGATTT
>NZ_JADMJK010000039.1 GCF_018780625.1 Polaromonas sp.
CTGTCAGCGGGCGCTTACTGCATGAGCATGGCCAGCAACTACAACACGCGCGGCCGCGCCGCCGAGTTGCTGGTAGATGGCCACCAAGTGCATTTGATTCGCCGCCGTGAAACTGCGCAAGACCAGATGCGTCAGGAGCAACTGGTGGCCGGCTAGTGCCTGCAGGGCATGGGGCAAGGGGCAAGGGGCAAGGCGATTAAAAATCTTCTTGCTACTATTACGATAGCTTGATATGTCCACTGCTTGAGGGCTGAAGCTTCTTTTTCCTTAAGAACTGCTGCACGCGCCAGCCCAGCAGCAAGGCCAAGATGGCGGCATAGACAAACACTTCCGTGAAGTTGTTCTTGCCGGCACGCATCCAGAAAAAATGCAGCAAGCCCAAGCCGGCAATCAGGTAGACCAGCTTGTGCAGCCATTGCCAGCGTTTGGCGCCCATGGCCTTGATGGCGGCGTTAAAAGACGTGGCCGCCAGCGGCATGAGCAGCACAAAGGCCAGAAAACCCACCAGAATGAAGGGCCGCTTGATGATGTCCGCGAGGATGTCGCCAACGTCAAAGCCCATGTCGAACCAGCTGTAGCTCAGCAAATGCATCACGGCATAAAAGTAGGCAAACAAGCCCAGCATGCGGCGAAAGCGCGCCAGCGCAGGCGTGCTGCTGATGACACGCAGGGGCGTGACCGCCAGCACGATGCAGATAAAGCGCAGCGTCCAGTCACCCAGGGCGCGGATCAGCGCCTCCGCCGGATTAGCCCCCAGCTGGTTGGTCAGTGCGCCATAAAAAAGCCATGCAAACGGCAGCAGGCAAAGCACAAAAACAAGCGGCTTGGCTGCCGGGTGCATCAACAGCCTTTGACCGGACAGCATCAGAAGAACTTCTTGAGATCCATGCCCGCGTAAAGCTGGCCCACTTGCGCTTCATAGCCGTTGAACATCAGGGTCTTGCGCTTCTTGGCAAACAGACCGTCCTCGCCAATCCGCCGCTCGGTCGCCTGACTCCAGCGCGGGTGGTCCACCGTGGGGTTGACGTTGGAGTAAAACCCATATTCCTGCGCGGCCGCCTTGTTCCAGGCGGTGCGCGGCTCCTTGTCGGTAAAGCGTATCTTGACAATGCTCTTGCCGCTTTTAAAGCCGTATTTCCAGGGCACCACCAGGCGCACCGGCGCGCCATTCTGGTTGGGCAGCACCTCGCCGTACATGCCAAAGGTCAACAACGCCAGCGGATTCATCGCCTCGTCCAGGCGCAGGCCCTCCACGTAGGGCCATTCAAGCACGCGGGAACCCACAAACGGCATGGTCTTGGGGTCGGCCAGGGTGATGAACTCGACGTATTTGGCGCTGCCCAGCGGCTCGACCTTCTTGATGAGCGCCGACAACGAGTAACCCACCCATGGAATCACCATGGACCAGCCCTCGACGCAGCGCATGCGGTAGATGCGCTCTTCCTGCGGGCTGAGCTTGATCAGGTCTTCGAGCGTGTAGCTGCGGGGCTGCTTGACCAGCCCTTCCACGGCAACGGACCATGGCTTGACGGGCAGCGTTCCGGCATTCCTGGCCGGGTCGGCCTTGTCCGTCCCGAACTCGTAGAAGTTGTTGTAGCTGGCCGCATCTTTGTAATCAGTGATTTTTTCCATCGTCACCGCACCTGCCAGCGCCGATTTGGCACCCGGCAGGGCCGCCAGCTTGCCCGGCCGCTGCATGGTTTGCGCGAGCGCCTGGCGCCCCGCCCAGCCGGCCAGCGCCGCGCCTGCAGCGCCCGTGGCCATCAGCTTGATCATCTCGCGCCGGCCCTGGTAGGCGCTTTGCGGCGTGATTTCGCTGGGAATGAGGTGGTCGAATCCGCTGGTGTGGGTCTTGATGCGCATGAAGAAGTCCTTGTAATGTGCCTGAACGTTAGTCTTTATACGCAGCCGACTCTTACAAGGATTCAAACAAATAAATACCCCTGGCCGCTACAAGGTTCCGTAGCTGTGCAGCCCGGACAAAAACATATTGACGCCCAGGAATGCGAACGTGGTCACAGCCAGGCCCACCAGCGCCCACCAGGCGGCCACCGTGCCGCGCAAGCCCTTCATGAGGCGCATGTGCAGCCAGGCGGCATAGTTGAGCCAGACAATCAGGGCCCAGGTTTCTTTCGGGTCCCAGCTCCAGTAGCCGCCCCAGGCTTCGGCCGCCCACAGCGCACCCAGGACCGTCGCAATCGTGAAGAAGGCAAAACCGACGGCAATCGCCTTGTACATCACATCGTCGAGCACTTCAAAGCTGGGAAGGCGCTCGGCAATGCGCTTGCGGCCCAGCAAGATGGTGGACACGACCAGGCCCGACACCAGCAGATAAATGATCCAGTAGTTGCTGTCGCTGGTCAGGGATTTACGGAAAACAATCGGCACAAAACACAGCACCACACCCAGCATCCACAAGGGCGTGAGTTTGTACCAGCGCTTCTCGTCGGCCTGCTGCTTGACCAGGTAGGCCAGGGACACCATGGACGCCAGCGCAAACATGCCGTAGCCGACAAAGTTGGCGGGCACGTGGATCTTCATCCACCAGCTTTTCAGGGCGGGCACCAGCGGCTGGATTTCGTGGGCTTCGCGCACGACCGTGTACCAGAGCAAGAACCCGACCGCCGCGCTGACCACCAGCATCACGAACGCACCCAGTGCGCGGGTGTTGTACTGCTCTTCAAAATAAAGGTAAAACGCGGCCGTCATCCAGCAAAACAGCACGAACACTTCGTACAGGTTGCTAACCGGGATATGGCCGATGTCAGCGCCGATCAGGTAGCTTTCATACCAGCGCACCAGCGTGCCGATCAGCGCCATGCCCACCGCCACCCAGGCGATTTTGGAGCCCAGCAATTCGAACGAGCGGCTCTGGCTGGAGCCAGCACGTCCGGCAAACATCCCGACCCAGTAGAAAATGGTGCTCATGAAAAACAGCACGCTCATCCACAAAATGGCCGACTGGCTGGACAGAAAATACTTGAGCCAGAACACCTGCTCGGCCCGCGCCAGGTCGCCCTGGTAAGACGCAATGCCCAACAGGGAAAAACCGGCAGCCAGCGCCATCAGCACGCGCAAGGGCCGCCAGAACCACCCCATGGCAATGGTGGCCGGAATGGTGCTTAGCAAGATGCCCTTCTCGTACACGTCCATGTAGGCGCTGTAGCGCGCAAGGGCATAAAGAAAACCGCCCGCCACAAGCACCGCAAAAATCCAGTCCAGCGCGTTGCGCCTGGCGAAATAGCCCTCGTTCAGGCTCAGCGTGGTGCTGTTTCGCCCGGCCGACAGGGTCGTGGTGGTGTTGATACTTGGGTTGTTCATGAAGGCACCTGCAACAGTTTCGTTTTCAACATCTCAAACTCCTTGTCACCATCCATGGTTTTACGGTTGGTGGACAAGGCCATGGTGGCCTGGCTGCCATCCGCAGAAACGGACGCCGAATCATAGGCCGCATCGCGCGGCGCCAGCCACACCCAGACGCGGCGCTCGCGCACATAGAGCATGGCAAATATGCCCAGAATCAGGAAAGCGCAGCCCAGATACACAATGGTCTTGCCCGGCGCGCGCGCCACCTGGAACACACTGGCCTGGACCTGCGTGAAGTCCTTGAGTTCAAAGGCCATGGGCGCCGGATAGTGGTGCGCGTCCGACAGGCTCAGCACCATCTGGGACATGAAGTTTTGCGTTTTCTCGTCTTGCGGCAGGGGTTTTAGCCCGGCCTGCTCGCGCGTCATCTGCATCAGTTCAAACAGCGAGCCGTTCAGGATGCGGATCAGCACCTCGCCGGCGCGGTCGCGTTCGGCTTCTGGCACGTTGTTTTCCATGAAGTCAGACATGGCCTGCAGACCCGCCGCCGGTTTGGCCTTGCCGGCCGCCGCGCCCCCGGCATCAGGGACATCACCGGCGAACAAGGCCAGCGCACGCGACGCCGAAGCGGCGAGTTGCAGGGCGAGCTCCGGCTTGTCGGTGCCCACGGCCTGGCGGGCATAGCGTTGCACGGCCCGCTCGCGCTGCGCCGGGTCGGCCAGTGCGGCGCGCAGCCGCAAAAAGGTTTCCATGCTGCTTTCCGCATCGGCGGGAATGCGCAGGTACTGAAAAGGGTTGGCGGGTGTTTCGCGCACGCCCAGCAGGTACACAGCCGGGCTGTCCGGCCTGGCATCGACCTGCACCGGCAGCATGTAATTTTGATACTCACGCGCCTGACCCGAGGCATCACGCAGCTTGTAGCTGACGCTGGGGCCGACGTTGCGCAACTCCTTCTGGGTCGCTGTCTTGTTGGCAGCACCCAGTTGCTTGTCCAGGGACTGACGCAAATCGACCTTGCGTACATCCACCCCCGCGCCACTGCCCATGTTGCCATCGGCCGAGAAGTTTTCGACGTTGATGACCCGCAGCGCGGTGTATTCAAGCGTCATTTTTTCTGCGTCGGTACCCTGGCCATTGCTCAGGCTGCTGGAGCCGCCAATCGTGCCCTGAATTTCGAAGGGCTTGCTGGCTGCCGCCATGGGAATGGCCTTGAGCGTGACACTGGAGCCGCCATCGTCAAAGCTGGACTGAAAGATCTCGACCCCCCGGTGCTTGACCGGGTGATTGACCTCGACCCGCGCTGGAATCTTGTCGCCGGTTTCCTTGTCATGAATAATGATGTCGCTGGCAAACAGCTTGGGCATGCCGGTGGAGTAGTACTCCACACTGAATTTCTTCAGTTCCACTGAAAACGGCAGTTCCTGCAGCAGCACGCCGCCGGGCTGATTCAAAATGGCCGTGCTGGACTGCGTGCCCTCGGCCACCAGCAGGTTGGCGCGAAACGTGGGGTTGTTGTCGGCCAGCCGGTGCTTGAGCGGCACATCGGCAATCAGGCCGCCACCGGTAAAAATCGACTTGTCGCCCAGCCACATCTGTGCGCGCACCATCATGTCGCCATCCAGCAGACCGCCCACGCAGACCAGCACGATGGCACTGTGCGCCGCAATGTAGCCCAGCTTGTTGGCAGCGCCTTTTTTGGCGGCCACCATCCAGCCCGCGTCGCGCTGCTGGAGCTTGACCTTCCAGCCGCTTTGCACCAGGGTCTGGCCAATGCGCCGGGCCGCCCCTTCCGGGGACTCGGTGAGCGCCGCTTCAGCGCGGTGGCCAAAGGCCTTCAGGCTTTGCTCGCGGACGTTTTCCTTGAGCTGGTTCAGGTCGGCCAGGATTTTGGGGGCGTTGCGGGCAATGCACAGGCTGGTGCTGACCACCAGAAAAGCCAGGATCAACAAAAACCACCAGGCGCTGTAGACGGTACTGAGGCTGGCTGTATTGAAGACCTGCGCCCAGAAGGGACCGAACTGGTTGACGTAATTGCTCAGCGGCTCTTGCTGCTTGAGCACCGTGCCAATCACCGAGGCAATGCAAATCACCGTCAGCAGCGAAATCGAAAACCGCATGGACGACAGCAGTTCAAGAGACGCCCGCAGGGTGCGGGAGCCCCAGTTCACTTTCATACCTTCGGTGGATACAGTCATGCGTGAAATCGGGTTTGATGTCGGGACAAAGGGACTGCTGAGTCAATGCCAGCAAAGCGATGCAGCGAAAGGTATCAGCAAAAAAACAAAAAAGCGGACTTTCCTCAGAAAGACCCGCCTTGATGTGAGTGCGTTTGCGGACTCAAGTTCAATACATCAGTCAATCTGCATGTATTATGACTTTAAAAGCGCTGGCCCGCCCGGCCAGGCCTTTGAGCCCTATGGGTTAACGCAGCCCAGCGATGTAATCCGACACGGCGCGAATCTCGCGGTCGTTGAGTTTGGCGGCGACCTGGTTCATCTGCAGGCTGTTTTTACGAACGTCGTCACGGAAGGAAGTCAGCTGCGCGGCCGTGTACTCGGCGTGTTGCCCGCTCAGGCGCGGATACTGCGCGGGCATGCCGGCACCGCTCGGGCTGTGGCAGCCGGCGCAAGCGGGAATCTGGCGATCCGACAGACCGCCGCGGTAGATGCGCTCACCCAGCGTGACCAGGTCTTTTTCCTTGGCAAAACCGGGCGTGGCCTTTTGCGATGCGGCCCAGTAAGAAATGTTCTTCATGTCGTCGTCCGACAGGCCGGACGCAAAACCCTTCATGATGGCGTTTTGGCGCTTGCCGGATTTGAACTCCTGCAACTGCTTGACCAGGTATTCAGGGTGCTGCTGCGACAGCTTGGGATTGGCAGCAATGCCCGAATTGCCGCCCACGCCGTGGCAGCTGGCGCACATTGCCGTGAAACTGGCCGCGCCCTTGACGAGATCAGGCTTGGCGACCTGAACGGGTGCCGCTGCAGCGGCAGCGGGTACTGCCTCGCCGGCGGCAAATGACGACACGGCAGACAGGGTCAGCACAGCGGACAGCAAAGAGGTAGCAAGCAGGTTCATATCGGGTTTTAATTGGTTGGGCGCACAATACTTTTAACGCGCTGATTTTACAATGCTTAGCGGCGGCACTGATGACTCGGGCCTTGCCGCGCCGGCCTAGAGTCTGTCACAGACCTTGCTGACGGATACTCTATCACCCTCTTTACCGCACGCCACCGCCTGCAACCGCCCTCCAGGGACTGCCCCATCATGACTTCTTCCGACCCGACCCCTCCGTCCAGCACGCCCGCCAATGCAACGCCGGCCTTGCCGAATCCCAAGATCGCCATGGGCTGGCTGCACACGGCCAAGTTCCTCACCACCGCGCCCGAGTTGCAACACCTGCCCCGGCTGGACGTGCCTGAAATCGCTTTTGTGGGTCGCTCGAATGCCGGCAAGTCCACCTGCATCAACACCCTGACGCAGCAGCACCGGCTGGCGTTTGCCTCCAAAACCCCGGGCCGCACGCAAAGCATCAACCTGTTTTCACTGGGCAAGCAGGGCGTGACCGACGCCATGCTGGCCGACTTGCCCGGCTACGGCTACGCGGCCGTTCCCAAGCAAGCCAAGTACCGCTGGCAACAGGTGATGGGCAACTACCTGCAGACCCGCGACAACCTCAAGGCCGTGGTGCTGCTGTGCGACCCGCGCCTGGGACTGACCGAGCTCGACGAAATCCTGCTCGACGTGATCCGGCCCCGGGTGGTCGAAGGCCTCAAGTTTCTGGTGCTGCTGACCAAATCGGACAAGCTCAACAAAGCCGAAGCGGCCAAGGCGCTGTCGATCGTCAAGCTGCAGGCCGGCGGCGGCGATGTGAAACTCTTTTCTGCATTGAAGCGCCAGGGCGTTGAAGAAGTCGCCCAGCACCTCTGGGACTGGGCGCATCCGCCTGAAAAGCCGGTGAAAGCCGCCAAGGCCGCACCCGTCATTGAAGAGGACGAAGAAACGGACTCGCCCGACGCATCCTGAACGCGGCGACAAATCACGCAGCACCATGATTGAAACCAGTCTGCACAGCCTGCCGCACGGCATCACCCTGTCGTGCCGCAGCACTGGCGACAAAGGCCGGCCGGTGCTGATGTTTTTGCACGGTTTCCCCGAGGCGGCCTTTGTCTGGGACGCGTTGCTGGCGCATTTTTCGCAGCCCGAGCACGGCGGCTACCGCTGCATCGCCCCAAACCTGCGCGGCTTTGAACAATCCAGCGCACCCGCCGACGTGGCCGCCTACCGGCCCAAGCACCTGGTGCAAGACATTGCGGCGCTGATTGCACTGGAAGGCGGCCAGGTTGAATGCCTGGTCGCGCACGACTGGGGCGGCGCGGTGGCCTGGAATTTGGCGGCGGCCCAGCCAGCCAGCATGAAAAAGCTGGCCATCATCAACTCGCCGCACCCGGGTACTTTCTTGCGCGAACTGCAGCATTCGCCAGCCCAGCGGGCCGCCAGCGCATACATGAATTTTCTGATCCGCCCTGACGCCGAAGCACTGCTGGCCGAAGACGATTTCCGCCGGCTGTGGGCGTTTTTTACCGCCATGGGCGCCCAAGACGGCCCACATGCCTGGCTGAGCGACGCCGTCAAGGCGCAATACCGCGCGGTATGGGCACAAGGGCTGACTGGCCCCTGCAACTATTACAGGGCCTCGCCCTTGCGCCCCGCCCGACCCGGACCACCGCACCACGACCCCGCTGCGGCCGCCGTGACGATTCCCCGGGCGATGCTGGAAGTCCACCTTCCCACCCTGGTGATCTGGGCCACGGGCGACACCGCCCTGCTCCCGGCGCTACTCGACGGACTGGACGACTTTGTGCCGCAGATGACCTTGCGCCGCGTGGACGGCGCCACGCACTGGATCGTGCACGAGCAACCCGCGCTGGTGGCCGCGTATCTGCAGGAATTCCTGCGCTAGATCCGTTTTTTTACCCTGGCAGTTTGCCACCGCAGTTCAGTACAGCGAAGGCTCGCCAGCAGGCCGGGTTTTGAAGCGCTTGTGGACCCAAAAATACTGCGCCGGCATGGTCGCAATATAGTCCTGCAGGCGGGCGTTCATGCGGGCGGTATCGGCCACCGGGTCATCGCTCGGGAAATCGTCCCAGGCGGGTAGCACCTGCACCTCGTACCCGGCTTGGGTCAGGCGCGGCAACAGCGGCACCACCTTGGCCCGGCCCAGTCGGGCAAAGCGTGACAGTGACGGCACAGTGGCGGTCTGCACGCCGTAAAACGGCACAAACACGGACTCTTCAGCGCCAAAATCCATGTCCGGCAGCAAGTACAGCGGCTGCCCCTGGCGTAGCGCGGTCACGATGGGTTTGACGCCCTCGACCCGCCCAAACAGCCGCAGGTGGCCAAATCGCTGGCGGCCGCGCAGTATCCACTGGTCCACCAACTTGTTCGACTGGTCGGTGTAAATGGTGGTCGACAGCCGGGGCGCCGCCTGGGCAACGCCGGCCCAGGCCGCGTCCAGGCCCACGAAATGCGGCAGAAAAATCACCGTGGGCGCCGTGCCCGTCAGCTCCTGCAC
>NZ_JADMJK010000191.1 GCF_018780625.1 Polaromonas sp.
TGCACCTGCAGCGCGCCAGAGTCGCGCTGCGGCTGCAAACCGACCTGGACGTGAACCTGGCCGGGGCCGCGCTGGCGCTGGAACTGCTGGACGAGCTGGACGAGCTGCGCGCGCGGGTGCAGCGCCTGGAAGCAGCCGAACGCTGATGTAGCCGGGCGACCGGCATAGCGGGCACAGCAGGCGGCAGCGCACACCCGCCCGACCGCTATCATCCTTCGATGCAAAACGCCCCCACCGAAGCCGCCGCCCACACATTCATCCAGCGCTGGCAAGGCGTCACCGCCAGCGAGTTGTCCACCGCCCAGAGCTTTGTGCGCGAGTTGTGTGAACTGCTGGGCGTGGAGGTGCCCCACGCCACGGCCGAGCAAAACTACATGTTCGAGCGCCCCATCACCTTTCACCACGGCGACGGCAGCACCAGCCCAGGCCGCGTCGACTGCTACCGCCGTGGCCACTTCGTGCTCGAATCCAAAAAGCTCAGGGCCGGCCAGCACACCAAAGGCTTTGACGACGCCCTGCTGCGCGCCCGCACCCAGGCCGAAGGCTACGCCCGCGCTCTGCCAGCCGCTGAAGGCCGGCCACCGTTTTTGCTGGTCGTCGATGTGGGCAACGTCATTGAGCTGTACTCTGAATTCAGCCGCAGCGGCGCCACCTACACGCCTTTTCCCGACCCGCGCAGCCACCGGCTCAGCCTGGCCGACCTGGCCAGCGCTGATGTACGCAGCACCCTGCGCAGCATCTGGCTGGACCCCGACAGCCTGGACCCCAGCCGCGCCAGCGCCCGCGTCACGCGGCAGGTCGCCACCCAACTGGCCGGGCTGGCCCGCTCGCTTGAAGGCAGCGGCCACACGCCCGACCATGTCGCCGCCTTCCTGACGCGGGCGCTGTTTTCCATGTTTGCCGAAGACGTGGACCTGCTACCCAAGGGCAGTTTTTTAAACCTGCTGCAAACCCACCGCGAACAGCCCGTCACCCTGCAGCAGATGCTGCGCGTGCTGTGGGCCGACATGGACCGGGGCGGTTTTAGCGCCGCGCTGGCCACCCAGGTGCTGCGCTTTAACGGCAAATTGTTCAAGCAGTCCCATAGCGACGGCTACAGCCTGCTATTGAACCAGCAGCAGATTGACGGCCTGATCCTGGCCGCCAACAGCAACTGGCGCGAAGTCGAACCCGCCATTTTTGGCACCCTGCTGGAACGCGCGCTCGACCCCACCGAGCGCCACGCCCTGGGCGCGCACTACACCCCGCGCGCCTATGTCGAGCGGCTGGTGTTGCCCACCGTGATCGAGCCGTTGCGCGCCGACTGGCTGATGGCCCAGGCCGCCGCGCTGGTGCTGGCGCATGAAGCGGCCGAACTCTCCGGCAAGGCCGCCGACGCCAAGCAGGAAGAAGCCCGCGCCGAAATCCGCAAATTCCACCACCAGCTTTGCACCACCCGCGTGCTTGACCCGGCCTGCGGTAGCGGCAATTTCCTCTACGTCACGCTCGAACACCTGAAGCGCCTGGAAGGCGAAGTGATGAACCAGCTTGAAGCGCTGGGCGAAACCCAGGCCCTGCTGGGCCTGGAAGGCGAAACCGTGACGCCCCGGCAACTGCTGGGCATAGAGCTCAACGAACGCGCCGCCGCCATGGCCGAACTGGTGCTGTGGATCGGCTACCTGCAGTGGCACATCCGCAGCCGGGGCAACAAGGCCGTGGCCGAACCCGTGGTGCATGACTACGGCAACATTGAACGCCGCGACGCCGTGCTGGCCTGGGACGACCTGACGCTGGCCCACGACGAACACGGCCAGCAGCTGAGCCGCTGGGACGGCCGCACCTTTAAAACCCACCCCGTGACCGGCGCGCTGGTGCCCGACGAAGCGGCGCTGGTGCCGCAGTGGAAATACAGCCAGCCGCGCCAAGCCCGCTGGCCTGAAGCCGACTTTATTGTGGGCAACCCGCCGTTTATTGGCGCCAGCACCATGCGCGCCGCGCTGGGCGACGGCTACGTGCAGGCCTTGCGCGGGGCCTGGCCCGAAGTACCCGAGAGCGCCGATTTCGTGATGCACTGGTGGAGCCGCGCTGCAGCCCTGGTGGCCTCGGGCTCGGCGCGCCAGTTTGGACTGATCACCACCAACAGCCTGCGCCAGACCTTCAACCGCCGCGTGGTGCAGACTGCGCTGGGCAAAGGCGTGGCGCTGGCCTTGGCCATTCCCGACCACCCCTGGGTGGACAGTGCCAACGGCGCTGCCGTGCGCATCGCCATGACCGTGGGCATGCCAGACACCCTGGCATCAGCGCGGCTGCTGACCGTCAGCAATGAACAGACCGGCGAGTTTGGCGAAGTCAGCGTCACGCTGGCAGAAACCAGCGGCCTGATTCATGCCGATTTGAGCGTGGGTGCGAATGTGGCGTCGGCCGGGGCGATGCTGGCCAATGCCAACATCTCGTCGCCCGGCGTGAAGCTGCACGGCGCGGGCTTCATCGTCACCAATGAGGAAGCCGCCTCGCTAGGCCTCGGCACAGTGCCCGGACTGCAGCACCACATCCGCGACTACCGCAACGGCCGCGACCTGACAGACACGCCGCGCGGCGTGCAGGTGATAGACCTGTTCGGCCTGACCGCCGAGCAGGTGCGCGAACAATTCCCGGCGATTTACCAATGGCTGCTGGAGCGCGTGAAACCCGAGCGCGACCAGAACAACCGCGCGAGCTACCGGGACAACTGGTGGCTGTTTGGCGAGCCGCGCAAGGATTTACGCCCGGCCCTTGCCGGCCTGCCCCGCTACATCGCCACCGTCGAAACCGCCAAGCACCGCACCTTCCAGTTTCTCGACGCCAGCATCCTGCCCGACAACATGCTGATTGCCATCGCCAGCACCGGCGCATTTCACCTCGGCGTGCTGTCCAGCCGCTTGCACGGGGCATGGGCTTTGGTGCAAGGCGGCACGCTGGAAGATCGCCCCCGTTACAACAAGTCCCGCTGCTTCGAAACCTTCCCCTTCCCCGCCGATGACACCGGCCTCACGCCCGAACTGCGCGAACGCATCGCCCAACTCGCCGAACAGATCGACGCCCACCGCAAACGCCAGCAGGCCGCCCACGCAGGCCTGACGCTGACCGGGATGTACAACGTGCTTGAAGCCCTGCGCGAAGGCCGGGCGCTGACGGGCAAGGAAAAGACCCTGCACGAACAAGGCCTGGTCAGCGTGCTCAAGGAACTGCACGACGAGCTCGACGCCGCCGTACTGCTGGCCTACGGGTTTGAGCCCAAGCAAAGCACAGACGCCCTGCTGAGCCACCTCGTCGCGCTGAACACCCGGCGCGCCGCCGAAGAAAAAGCCGGCCACATCCGCTGGCTGCGGCCCGCGTTTCAAGACCCGGCCGTTGCCAGGGCGGCCGCAAACACGCTATCAAATCAAGAGCTTCTTGTGCCTACCCTGAATGGGCTACAAGCCGATTTGACACTTGACTTACCCCAGCAGCCCGTGCCGCACGCCACACCCGCGACGCAGCAGCCCTGGCCAAGCGCCCTGCCCGAACAAGTCCGCGCCCTGGCCCAGTTGCTGGCCAGCGCCCCCAGCGCCCTGCCGCTGCCCGCCATTGAAGCCCACTTCAAAGGCCGTGGCCCCTGGAAAAAAGGCCTGCCCCGCATTCTGGACACCCTCGAAGCCCTGGGCCGCGCCCGGCGCGAGGGCGCGGGCTGGCGCGGGTGAGAAGCGCCGACGCGCAAGCAAAACATGACGCAGACTAAACCGCTTGTCATTCCCGCGAAGGCGGGAATCCAGGGTTCTCAAGGCGCTCTGCTGCTGGATGCCCGCCTTCGCGGGCATGACGGCTATGTTTAAAAGCATTGCCTTCAATGCCAGGCTGACGCGCTTGGGGTTCAAAGGAAAAAATGCAGTAGTTGACGCAGCCCTGGACCCGGTTTAGTATTACATCTGTAATAACAAAGGACTGCCATGCACATGCTTAAACTGACCCAAATCGGCAACTCCGTAGGCGTGGTTTTGCCCAAGGAAGTACTTGCCCGACTGAAGCTGGCCAAGGGTGAAACGGTGTTTTTGACTGAGACACCGGACGGCTACACGCTGACGCCTTATGACCCGGCACTGGAGGAAGAAATCACGGCGGGCCGTGCGTTCATGCGTGATTTCCGGGACACCTTTCACCAGCTTGCCAAATGACGTGGCGCTGGATCACCAAGTCCTCACTGCTGCTGCTACACGGTGAAAGCCTGGCGGAACATGGCGGCGGTGTGGGGTTGCGGGATGAGGGATTGCTGGATTCGGCGCTGGGCCGACCGCTTAATTTGCTGGCCTACGCCGATCCGGCCAACCCGCCGGACTTCGCGGCACTGGCGGCCAGCTACACCGTAGGACTGGCTAAACCCCCCCCTTTTGTGGATGGCAACAAACGAGCGGCCTTTTTGGCCACCGGTCTGTTTCTCTACCTCAACGGCTACCGCTTGTACGCCTCGCAGGCCGAGGCCACGATCACCATGCTCGCCGTCGCCACAGGCGATGTCACCGAAAGCGAATTTTCCGAATGGCTGCGCCAGCATGCCAGGCTGAAGTAAGACGGGCATCGATAAAAGTCGTTCTTACGTCAAAAATATGTATCGAATCAGGCTCTAGCTCTTTATTTACGGTAGCCAGTAGCTATTAAATAAATAGCAATCCTGGCTGTATGTCACCCCGCCATCAAGCCCCGGCGTACCGAAACAACTGGTCGCCGCCGGGCGCGCGTATCTGCGCGTTGAAGGACACGATGATGCGGTCGCGCTCGCCCGCGTAGGGCATGGCCTTGTGCGGCAAAAAGGCCGGAAACAGCACCAGATCGCCTTCGTTCGGCGTCACATCGAGCGTGGCCTGCTGCAAAAAAGCGTTGCCCATGTCGATGTGGGCGCCGCCCAGCAAGGGAAACATAGGGCTGTAAAAGCGTGTGGCGCCGTTGAGCGCGCCCAGCTCCGGATGCCCCTGGCGTTGCGCGGGCGGGTCGATTTGCACGTAGTACACGCCCGACCAGGAACAGTTGCCGTGGGTGTGGATGTCATGAAAGGCGGCGCCGTTCTGGATCTGGAACCAGACGCCCGTGAGTTCAAGCTGAAGGCCATGCCGGCCCGCCGGCCAGACACCGGCGTTGGCCTGCTGCGCCGTGGCCTGAATCGATGCGGCAATGAACTGCAGCAAGGCCTGGAACTCGGGCAGGTCGATGCGGCGCAGCAAGTCGTCGGCGCTGGCGTAAAAGCGGCCGGCGGGCGCCTGCGGGTCGGTGGCGCGCATCGCCAGGAACACGCGCGCCAGCACCGCGTTGACTTCGGCGGCACGTTCAAACCGGTGCACGGCCAGCGGCACCGGCCAGTGCTGCTGCAAGGCGGCGGGGCTTGCGCTCACGCAGCACCCCCGGTAGCGGCATCGGGCAATTCGAGCCGCCAGCCGGTGCGCTGCGCGAGTTGCTCCACGTCTTGCAGCGTGTCCAGGTCGGTGATGAAGCGGGTGTTGCTGGTTTCATGCACATGCACCAGTTCGGGCTGGCGCTCGATCAGGTGGCGGCAGCCCAGGTTGGTGTCGCTGGCCAGAATCTGGCTGCGGGCCACGTCGTCGAGCACGATGGGGTTGCCGCGCTGCCCGCCCACCACCGGCACCACGACGTTGCCGGCGGGGCGTTTTTTGAAGGCTGCGAGCAGCTCGGTCAGGTCGGCCGAACCAATCAGCGGCTGGTCGGCCAGCACCACAAACACCGCGTCAAAATGGCCGCTGAGCGCTGCCAGCCCGACGCGCACCGAGCCCTGCTGGCCCTCGGCATAGGCCGGGTTGTGGGCCAGCGTGACCGGGAAAGCCTGTACCTGGGCCTCAATCGCTTCGCGGGCATGGCCGGTCACGACCACGACTTCGTCAACGCCCGCGCCGCTCAGCGCAATCAGTTGGCGGCTGATCAGCGGCACGCCCTGCAGCCGGATCAGCGGCTTGGCCACGCCGCCCATGCGCGCGCCCTCGCCGGCCGCCAGCAGCACGGCGCCCACGCGCAGGCGCGCATACAGCCCGCCGCCCTGTTTAAGCAAACATCCCATCGTGGTGGTTCCTGGTTGGTAAAAAGCGCAAATACATCAACTACATCGAAAGCTTACGCCAGCAGTTCAAGCCAGCAATTCAGGCAGGCGCATCAGGCTGGCCAGGTTGTGCGCCGGCATGAAGCGCGACACATGGGGCGCGGCCCGCTGCATGGCTTCAGACTGCGGCACCTGTACCGTGGGGTGCAGCCAGCACACGCGGGCGCCACGGCCACGCACCTCTGCCAGCACCTCGGCCAGGGCCTCGGGCGGGTCGGTGTCATAGCCGTCGCTGAACACCATGAACAAATCACCCCGGCCCAAGCTGCGCGCCAGATGCAGATGCAGCGCCTCATGCAGACAGGTGGCAATGCGGGTGCCGCCGCCAAAGCCAAAGGTGACGGCATTGACTTTTTCCTGCACGCGTTCGCTGCGCCGCTTCATGAGCGGCGTGACGTCGGCCAGGCGGGTATGAAACACAAAGGCCCTGGCGTCCATGACCTCGACAAACGCACGGCTCAGGTGCAGAAAAAACTGGGCATGCACGTCCATGGATCGGCTCACGTCCACCAGCACCACCACGCGCGGCGGGCGGCGCTGGCGGCGCACGTAATGCAGCTTGACCAGCTCGCCGCCCGTGGCCAGCGCGGCCCGCAGCGAGCGGCGCAGGTGAATCGGGCCGCTGTCGGGGCGCTGCTGCCAACGGCGCAGCAACTGGCTGCGCAAGCGGCGCTTGAGCGCTTCAACCAGGGGTTCAAAACGTTCGATGTCGCCCGGCAGCCAGTCGGCAAAGTCGCGCTGCTCCAGCGGGTCGGTACGGGCGGCGCCGCCCTGGGCGCGCTCGGGCGCGTCGCTGGCCTCCACGTCGCCAGCGCCGGGCTGCTGGGCCATGCCCACGGTGGGCTGGGCCGCCCCGGGCGGGGTGTTGCCCTTGTTGTCCATGCTGCTGTGCATTTGCTGCACCAGTTCGGGCAGCGAGCGGCCGCGCTGCGTCAGGCCCGAACTGCGGGTGGAGGCCCTGACCTTGTGCGGGAACCAGAAGGCTTGGTGCAGTTCCGGGTACTTCAGCCACTGCTTGTGGCTGCCTGCGGCAATGCCGCGCCACAGCGCCTCGATGCGCGGCCACTGCGCCAGTGGCAGCGCGGCGGCGGCGCGGGCCATCAGTTCCAGCTCGGCGTAACCCAGCGAAAACCCGTGCTCGCGCAAGTAGTGGGCGAACTCACCGAGGCGTTCCCGGGGGTCGGTGGCGTTCATGGCCTGTCATTCATTTCATGGCGCCGGCCACACCCACGTCCTGCGCAATGCGCGGGCCGTCGATGAGCTTGGCGACGCGCTCCACCGTGACCTGCCAGCGGTCGTTGCGGGTTTTGAGCAGCGCGGCCAGCGTGGGCACCAGCGCCTGCGGGTCAACGGGCAACTCGCCGTGGCCGAGCTTGAACAGCACGCGCACCCAGTCCAGCGTTTCGGCCACGCCGGGGGTTTTGTCGAGGTCTTCGCGGCGCAGGCGCTGCACAAAAGCCACGGCTTGCTCGACCAGCCGGCTGGCGGCCTCGGGCACCAGGGTGCGCACAATCTGGATCTCGCGGCCCAGCGACGGAAAGTCAAGGTAATGAAACAGGCAGCGTCGGCGCAGCGCGTCCGACAAATCACGTGTGCCGTTGCTGGTCAAAATCACCAGCGGTTTGCTGCGCGCGGTGAGCGTGCCCAGTTCGGGCACCGTGACCTGGTACTCCGACAGCATTTCCAGCAAAAAGGCCTCGAAGGCATCGTCGGCCCGGTCAATTTCATCAATCAGCAGCACGCAGGGTTCGGGCGAACGGATCGCCTGCAGCAGCGGGCGCTCCAGCAAAAAGGCTTCTGAAAACAGGTTGTCGCGCAGGCGGCCGGTATCGCCCTGGCCGGCTTCGGCCAGACGAATTTCGAGCAGCTGGCGGCTGTAGTTCCATTCGTACACGGCCTGGCTCAGGTCCAGGCCTTCGTAGCACTGCAGCCTGAGCAGCGGGCGGCCCAGCGCGCGCGCGCAGGCGCCCGAAATGGCGGTTTTACCGACGCCGGCCGCGCCTTCGAGCAGCAGCGGGCGCTCCAGCGCCAGCCCCATCCAGACCAGGCTGGCCAGGTCTTCGTCGGCAATGTAGCCGGCCTTGAACAGGCGCTCGCGCAGGCCTTCGGGGGTGGTCAAGGGTTGCGTCATGGGCCGGCGCCGCGTCAGGTCTGGCGGCCAAACAAGCGCGCAAAGAAGTTGCGAATCAGCATCCACATAATGGCCAGCCCATTGAGTTCCCTGGCCACCACGGGCGCGGTGGGCGCTGCAGGCGCACCCGGCGCGGCAGCACTGACCGGCGCAGCGGCACCCTGCACGACTTGCGCTTTTTGCGAAAAAGTTTCGGCGAACTGGGCCAGGATCATGTCGGACACCGAGGTCATCATGCGGCCGCCAAACTGGGCGAACTTGCCGTTGACGATCACCTCGGCATGGCCTTGCAGCGTGCTGTGGCCGTTGTCGGCAGGCACCAGCGCGGCGGTCAGTTCCATGGAGGCCGAGGAGCCGCCTTTGTCGGCGCCCTTGCCTATCATTTTGAGCGTGCGGGCCACCGGGTCCAGCGACAGCACCTCAATGGTGCCGGCAAAGGCTGCCACGGCGGGCCCGACCTTGACCCGGACGCTGCCCTTGAAGTGGGTCGCATCAATTTCTTCGGTGATCTGCGCGCCAGCCATGCAGGTCGCCAGTTCAGGAATGTTGGACAGCACGGCCCACGCGGCGTCGACACCGGCGGCGACGGGATATTGTTTATCGAGCGTGACTTGCATGAATTCTTTCTAAAAACGAGCGGGCGGATGCGC
>NZ_JADMJK010000171.1:0-5656 GCF_018780625.1 Polaromonas sp.
ATCTTGACCCACTGGCCACCATGCGCAGCAAACCCAAAGCCGTCAGCGCCTATCACGGCGCCAGGGTGAACAATGCAGCGCTCGCCGATGCTGCAGTCGTCCCCCACCGTGACCCGGGCAGACAGCCGACTGTCCGCGCCAATGAGCACCCGCTGCCCGACCACGCAATGCTCGGCAATGCGCGCGCCTGCACCAATCACCGCACCGGCCGCAATGCAGGCAAACGCCCCGACCGACACACCAGCAGCCAGCGAGGCCCCGGGGTCAATAAACGCGCTCGGATGAATCTGCGGCTGCGGCGCCGGAAAATGGCGCCGCTTCCAGAGCTGGGTGATGAGTGCAAAGTAATGATAAGGATCGTCAACCACGATGCAGCCACCGCGCCGCACGGCGGCTTCGCGAGCGCCAGGCCCCACCACCACGCAGGCTGCAGCAGACTGTGCGAGTTTGCCAAGGTATTTGGGGTGACTGAGGAAAGTCAGGTCCTGCGGACCCGCAGCATCCAGGGTTGACAGGTGAACAATCAGCGTCTCGGGGTTACCCACCAGCTCGGCACTGGCCTCACCCGCCAAAGACTGAACAATATCGGCAAGTCGCAGCGTCAAAGGGCACCTGGCATTTTTGGGCCGTTTCTGCGCGTGGTGATCACACGCAATTAACGTGCGGCGTTCAGCGCCTTGATCACCTTGTCGGTGATGTCATGCTTGGGATTCACGTAGACCGACTCCTGAAGAATCAGATCATACTTTTCGGTCTCGGCCAGCGCTTTAACCACTTTATTGGCGCGTTCGATGACTTGCTGCAGCTCTTCGTTTTTACGCGCGTTCAGGTCTTCCTGAAATTCGCGGCGCTTGGTTTGAAAGGTTCGGTCCTGGTCAACGAGTTGCCGCTGGCGCGTTGTCCGCTGGCTTTCAGCAAGCGTTGGCGCTTCGCGCTCAAACTTCTCAGACAGGGTTTTGAGTTGGGCCGCAAGATCGCCCAGCTCTTTTTCCCGCTTGCTGAACTCCTGCTCCAGCTTGGTCTGCGCCGTCTTGGCTGAGTTGGCTTCGCGAAAAATGCGATCCAGGTTGACAACACCGACCTTGAACTCCTGCGCGCTGGCGGTAAAACCCACCAGTGCGATGGCAAGACCCAGAAAAAATTTGCTTGAAAAATGCTTCATTAGAAAGATGTACCAATTTGGAATTGCAAACGTTCGAGTTTATCTTGCGCCTGTTTACGCAAGGGTACCGCATAAGCGATACGCAAAGGACCGATAGGAGAAATCCAGCTGATACCGATCCCGGTTGAAACTCTCAGATCATTGAAGTTATAGCTCTCTTTTTCACCGAATACGTTGCCGGCATCGACAAAGCCGTAGAGGCGAAGCGTGCGGTCGTTGCCTGCGCCCGGAAATGGCGCAAGGAGTTCGGCATTGAGGGTCAGCTTTTTGGGGCCGCCTAGCGCCAAGGTCGGGTCCGAACCCAAGAGATCACGCGGCCCTAAAGAACCCTGCTGAAATCCGCGTACCGAACCCAATCCGCCTGAATAGTAATTCTTGAAAATAGTGAAATTTTGGCCGCTCAGGCCTTTCCCCCAACCTAACTCACCATTCAGTGCCACTGTGAACTGCTTGTTGATCGGTATGTATTGCTGGATCTGGTAGTTGGCACGCACAAAGCGGACATCGCCCGCGACACCCCAGTCCCCATACAGTCGCTGGTAGCGCCCCGTTGTCGGCACCAGCGCACTGTCGCGGTTGTCACGCGACCAGCCCACCGTCAAGGGCACGGAGTTTGTCTTGTAGCCGCGCTCATTGGCGTACAGAAGGTAAGGATTGGGAAGACCATTGCCCGGCACAATCGTCAACGACTCGTAGCCAGTGCCGAAATAAACGGTGTCGTTTTCGGTGAAGGGAACGCCAAAACGAATACTGGCGCCCCGCGTCTTGAGGCTGTAGTCGCCGCCCTGGCCAGACAGTGGCTTGGAAGTGCGGTCGTACACGTCGATCGTGCGTGAAATGCCATCTGCCGTGAAATACGGATCAATCGTGCTGAGCACCAGTTGCCGGTTTGACTTGCTGGTATTGAGTTCAATGCCCAGGTAGTTGCCTGAGCCAAAAACATTTTCTTGCCGGATGCCAAACATCAGGGACAGTTTGTCAGCACTGGAAAAGCCGGCGCCCAACTGGAGGTTGCCCGTGGGTTTTTCTGCCACAGCCACCGTCAGGTCAACCTGGTCCGGCGTGCCGGTGACTTCCTGGGTTTCCACGTTGACATCGGTGAAGAACCCCAAACGGTCCACGCGGTCGCGAGAAAGGCGGATTTTGTCCCCGTCGTACCAGGAAGATTCGAATTGGCGAAACTCCCGCCTGACGACCTCGTCACGCGTTCGGCTGTTGCCCGCCACGTTGATGCGCCGCACATAGGCCCGGCGCGAAGGCTCGGCCTGCACCACAAAAGCCACCCGGTTGTTCACCCGGTCAATTTCGGGTGTCGCCTCTACCTTGGCAAAGGCAAATCCGAAAGTACCAAAGTAGTCGGTGAAGGCCTTGGTGGTTTCAGCCACCGCATCCGCGTTGTAAGGCTCTCCGGGCTTGATGGTCACCAGGGATTTGAATTCTTCTTCCTTGCCCAGGTAATTGCCATCGAGCTTGACGCCAGAGACCACGAAACGCTCACCCTCGGTAATATTGAGCGTGACAGCGATGCTCTGCTTGTCTGGTGAAATCGCCACCTGCGTTGAATCCACCCTGAACTCGAGATACCCGCGTGAAAGGTAATAAGAGCGCAAGGTCTCGATATCCGCGTTGAGCTTGGACCGGGAATAGCGGTCAGATTTGGTGTACCAGCTCAGCCAGCCGCCGGTATCCTGGTCAAACAAACCTAACAGCGTGGATTCACTGAAAGCCTTGTTGCCCGTGATATGGATTTCCTTGATCTTGGCCACATCACCCTCAACCACGCTGAAGGTCAGGTTCACGCGGTTGCGCTCGATGGGCGTCACGGTCGTGATGACCTCGACGCCATAAAGGCTCTTGTTGATGTACTGGCGCTTGAGTTCCTGCTCAGCCTTGTCGGCGAGCGCCTTGTCAAAAGGCTGTCCATCTGAAATGCCGGCGTCGCGAAGCGCCTTTTTTAGCACGTCCTTGTCGAATTCCTTGGTCCCGACAAAGTCGACGTCAGCGACAGTAGGACGCTCCTCAACAATCACGACCAGCACGTCACCGCTGACTTCAAGCCGGACGTCCTTGAACAAACCCAAGCCAAACAGCGCGCGGATCGCCGTAGAGCCTTTGTCGTCGCTATAGGTCTCGCCTACGCGAAAAGGCAGCGACGCGAAAATCGTTCCCGGCTCCACGCGCTGCAATCCCTCAACCCGGATATCACGAACCGTAAACGGATCAACGGCCCAAGCAGAATTGACCAGGCACAAACCGGCGGCAATAGCGCAAACTGCACGAACTTTGAATCGATTGAATTGTTTTTGCATGAAATGTTGGAATTAGCCCAAAAGTCGGGCGACATCATTAAACAGGGCGACAGACATCATGCCCAGAAGGATGGCAACGCCACCGCGCTGCAACCGGTCCATCCAGACGTCAGATACGCTGCGGCCGGTAATGCCCTCCCAAAGATAATACATCAGGTGTCCGCCGTCCAAAACCGGCAGCGGCAGCAAGTTGAGAACGCCCAGACTGACGCTGATCAGCGCAAGAAAAAGCAGATAGGAAGACCAGCCCATGCTGACCGATTTCCCGGCGTAATCCGCGATCGTGAGTGGTCCGCTCAGGTTTTTGAGCGAGGCCTCGCCAATCACCATTTTCCCCATCATCTTCAGCGTTAAAAGCGACACCTCCCAGGTGCGAACGGCGCCCTGCCACAAGCCATCAAGGGGGCCGTAGCGCACCGTAACGAATTCAGGGGGTTCGCCCACATAGGCGCCGATTCGGGCGACGATGGCGCCCTGCTCCTGCTTGACCTGTGGACTCACCTGCAGCACCAGCGCCTGGCCAGAACGTAGAACCTCCCAACGCTGCGGCGCAGCGGCAGTATTTCCAGCCGATGCCGGCGCGGAGTTGCGTATGGTTTCACGCAACTGCTGGCCATCCACGATGACGCGACCATCGACTCGCTTCACCAGATCCCCCGCACGCAGACCAGACTTTTCGGCGGCACCGCCAGCCATTACCTCTCCAATTACCGGCCTGGTCCATGGGCTGAGGATGCCGATTTTCTGGAATAACCGGGCGTCTGCTTCGGGCGTATCGAGTTTGCTGAGCGCCAATAGCACCGTTCTGGATGTGGTTGATGAATCATCGCCGAGCACCAACGTCAGGTCGCGGCCATCAAGGGCACCCTGCGTGAGGCGCCAGCGAAGGTCCTCAAACGAGCGAACGGTTTCCAGTGGGTCCCCTTCAAAAGCTGCCTGCTGGACTACTTCCTCACCACGCAGGCCTGCCTGCTCGGCCAGGGAGCCGGCCACTGGACTGGCCAGGACGGCCCTGGGCTCCTGCAAACCACTCCAGTTGACGATGGCGTAAAGCAGTATGGCAAGCAGCAAATTGGCTGCCGGGCCGGCAGCCACGACAGCCGCACGGGACTTCAGCGGCTGCGTGTTGAAAGCCAGATGGCGCTCGGCCGGGTCGACCGGGGCTTCCCGCTCGTCGAGCATCTTGACGTAGCCGCCCAGCGGCAGCATGCCAATGGCGAACTCCGTAGGCTTGTTTTTGAGCCGCCAGGTGTAGACAGGCTTGCCGAAACCGATGGAAAACTTGAGAACCTTGATACCGCAGGCCACCGCCACACGGTAGTGGCCGTATTCGTGAACCGCAATCAGGATGCCCAGTGTCACGACAAATGAAATCAGTGTCAGCATGTCAGCGCTCCAACTGTTCGGCGAACTGAGCGGCCACCAGGCGCGCGCGCGCGTCCAACGCTAGCAAACCCTCGATGTCGTTGACATCAGAGACCGCGACCGCGTCCAACGTTGCATGGTTCACATGGTGAATTTGGTCGAAGCGGATTTGCTTGTTCAAAAAAGCCGCTACAGCCACCTCGTTGGCGGCATTGAGCACTGCCGTGCTGCCCACAGGCGCATTCAGGACCTCCCAGGCAAGCGGCAAACCAGGAAAGCGCGCATGATCAGGCACCTCAAACGTCATATTGGCCAGGGATGCAAAGTCCAGCGCACTGGCCCCCGAGATGATCCGGTCGGGCCACGCAAGGCCATAGGCAATCGGCACCCGCATGTCGGGTGTTCCCAGCTGCGCCACCACCGATGCATCATGGTACTGGACCATCGAATGAATGATGCTTTGGGGATGGATCACCACTTCAATTTTCGCCGGGTCCAGACCAAAAAGATATTTGGCTTCTATGACCTCCAGGGCCTTGTTCATCATCGTCGCTGAATCGACTGAAATCTTGCGGCCCATGACCCAGTTCGGGTGCGCACAGGCCTCATCCGGCGTGACATCCCGAAGACTGCGGGGATCACGGGTGCGAAACGGTCCACCGGATGCCGTCAGGATAATTTTCTCAACGCGCTGGGGCCAGCTTGCAGCGTCTTCGGGCAAGGACTGGAAAATGGCTGAATGCTCGCTGTCAATGGGCAGCAGCTGCGCGCCGCCTGCGCGTACCGCCTGCATGAACACATCGCCGCCCACCACCAGCGC
>NZ_JADMJK010000171.1:5756-8840 GCF_018780625.1 Polaromonas sp.
GCACTGAGGGCAAACACCTCGAAACGCTCAGGATGGCGGGCAATGACATCCAGGGTATTGACACCGATGGAGCCCGTGGAGCCCAAAACGGTGACGCGCTGCTTTTTGAAGGTCATGAAATAGGAGGGGAAAGGCTTAAAAGTTAGCCAGCATCATCGCCAGCGGCAAAGTCGGCAGCAAGGCATCGATACGGTCCAGCACGCCGCCGTGGCCGGGCAGCAAACCACTGGAGTCTTTCACGCCGGCGCTGCGCTTGATCAGGGACTCGAACAGATCACCGACGACGCTCATGGCCGCCAAAAAAATCACCGCAAGCAGCATCATGGGCATGCCATGGCGCTCGGCCAGCTGGCTGTAGAGCGTCTGGCCGCCCAAATAGACCCAGGCCAGCGACAACACCACGACACCGGCCATGCCGCCCCATACCCCTTCCCAGCTTTTGCCCGGACTGATGGACGGCGCGAGCTTGCCTTTGCTAAAGCGTCCGCCGAAGGTGCGACCGGCAAAGTAAGCAAAGATGTCGGCTACCCAGACCAGCACCAGCACGGACAGCAGGAATTCGATGCCGATCACACGCGCCTGCGCAATGGCGAGCCAAGCCAGCCAGAGCACGACGACCCCGCCGGCCAGCCGCAGCGACTGGGGAATGCGCGGCCAGCCCGCGACACCCAGGCGCAGCAGCCCGCCGCCAAACAGCACCCATGCGGCGCCTGCAATAGCCCAGAGCAGCGGCAACGGCCGCTCAAGGAGCCCGCCAACCCACGACAAGCCACAAGCGAGCACGCACACCAAGGAAAGTCCGAGCGCGCCGGCTTGGCGCAAGCCGTTCAAACGCCCCCACTCCCAGGCCCCTGCGGCGATCAGCAGCAGGGCAAGGACACTAAAAGGAAAAGGCGTCCGGTAAAACAGTGCGGGCAGCAAAATAGCCAGCAAAACAATTGCGGTTATCACACGTTGCTTAAGCATCAGGCGATCCTTGCATTTGGTTTTTTGTCCGGCGCATTGACCTGCGCAGAGGTCTGGCCAAACCGGCGCTCGCGGGTGTTGAAAAATGCAATCGCCTCATCCAGCGCCGCATCATCGAAATCAGGCCATAACTTGCTCGAAAAATGTAGTTCTGAATAGGCCACTTGCCACAGCAAAAAATTGCTGATGCGCAACTCGCCGCCAGTGCGAATCAGCAAATCCGGGTCGGGCACATGTGCCAGCGCCATGGCCCGGTCCAGCGACAACTCGGTAATGGCTTCGCCGCGACTGGCCAATTTTTGAGCCGCCTGGGCAATGTCCCAGCGTCCGCCGTAGTTGAAACACACGTTGAAGATCAGCCGGTGGTTGCCGGCCGTGCTCAGTTCCGCCTGGAGCAGACCCGCCTGAACCCTTTCGGACAGGCGTTGGCGATCTCCGACAAAATGAATCCTCACACCTTGCGCGTTCAGGCGCGGGACTTCTCTGGACAGAGACAGCGCCAGCAATTCCATCAGACCAGACACCTCTTCGGGCGGTCGATTCCAGTTTTCAGATGAAAAAGCAAAGACCGTCAGGACACCAATGTTGCGCTCCAGGCAAGCCCGAACGCAGCGATTGAGCGAGTCAACGCCCTGCTTGTGACCAGCGATGCGAGGCAAAAACCGCCGGGTCGCCCAGCGACCATTCCCATCCATAACGATGGCCACGTGGTGCGGCACGTCAGGATGCGTCAAAGCCATCTGTCAGTTAAGGCCAAACACCATGAGGTCAAACCGCCATGATGTCTTGTTCCTTGCCCGTGACGAGTTTGTCAACGTCGGCAATGAAGCGGTCCGTGAATTTCTGGATCTCATCTTGCGAACGACGCTCGTCATCCTCGGATGCGAGCTTGTCCTTGACCAGTTTCTTGACGCCGTCGTTGGCGTCTCTGCGCAGGTTGCGAATGGCCACCTTGGCATGCTCGCCTTCAGCGCGCACCACCTTGGTGAGTTCCTTTCGGCGCTCCTCGGTCATTGCAGGCATGGGGACGCGAATCAACTCACCCTGAGACGCTGGATTGAGACCCAGATCGGAATCCCGGATGGCCTTTTCGATCTTTGCCGCCATGCCTTTTTCCCAAGGCGAGACGCTGATGGTGCGCGCGTCAAGCAGCGACACATTGGCCACCTGACTGATGGGCACCATGGAGCCGTAGTAATCCACATGCACCGTATCGAGTAAACCCGGATTGGCACGTCCCGTGCGGATCTTTGTCAAACTGACTTTGAACGAGTCCAGGGACTGCTGCATTTTTTGCTCTGCATGCTGCTTGATTTCAACAACGCTCATGGTCAACTCTCCGGATTATTAGGTTCAAAAAAAGTATAAAGCGAGGTGCACAAAGGGTATCAGACGTGAACCAGAGTCCCTTCATCCTCACCCTGAACCACGCGCTTGAGTGCACCGTTTTTGAAAATACTGAACACCTTGATAGGCAGCTTCTGGTCGCGGCACAGCGCGAAGGCCGTGGCGTCCATGACCTCAAGGTTTTTGCCTATGACCTCATCGAAAGTGATGTTGGTATAGCGGGTGGCCATCGGGTCCTTGTTGGGATCGGCGCTGTAGACGCCGTCCACCTTGGTGGCCTTCAAAACAATCTCGGCACCGATTTCAGCACCGCGCAGCGCGGCTGCCGTGTCGGTGGTAAAGAAAGGGTTGCCGGTTCCGGCCGCAAAAATCACGACCTTGCCTTCTTCCAGATACTGGAGTGCCTTGGGACGGACATAAGGCTCGACCACGCGCTCGATGCCAATCGCCGACATGACGCGAGGCACCAGCCCCGCCTTGTCCATGGTGTCACCCAATGCCAGCGCGTTCATCACGGTCGCCAGCATGCCCATGTAATCGGCCGTGGCACGGTCCATGCCGACCGATCCACCGGCGACGCCGCGAAAAATATTGCCGCCACCAATCACGACCGCCACCTCCACACCCATGCGGGTGATTTCGGCAATTTCTTCGACCATGCGAACGATAGTGGCGCGATTGATGCCAAAGGCATCATCCCCCATCAAGGCCTCACCTGACAGTTTTAACAAGATCCGCTTGTAGGCTGGCATGTGTGGGCTTTCTAAGAGG